>CBQZLL010000078.1:0-11421 GCA_967749945.1 uncultured Frankiaceae bacterium | reverse complement strand
TCCCGCACAAGCCCTCGACGAGGGCCTGATTGCAACAGCCGTCTGAGGCCGCCCGGCATATGCCGACCGAACCCCGCCAAGATCACGAAAGCGGCGGGGGCACGGCGCGCAGAGCGCGCCCGGCCCCGCCTTACTTGTCTACGTCGCCCACCACGAAGAACATCGAGCCCATGATTGCGACCAGGTCCGGCAGCAGGCAGCCGGGCAGCAGGTGCGACAACGCGTGGATGTTGTTGAACGACGCTGTCCTCATCCGCAGGCGCCACGGGGTCTTCTCGCCGCGCGAGACGAGGAAGTAGCCGTTGATGCCGAGGGGGTTCTCGGTCCACGCGTACGTGTGGCCCTCCGGCGCCTTCACGACCTTCGGCAGCTTCACGGCGACCGGCCCGCCGGGGATGCGGTCGAGGCACTGGTCGGCGATGGCGAGCGACTCGGACACCTGCCCGATCAGGCACTGGAACCGCGCGTAGCAGTCGCCGGCCTCACGGGTCACGACCTCGAACTCGACCTCGTCGTACTTGAGGTACGGCTCGTCGCGGCGCAGGTCGAAGTCGACGCCCGACGCGCGGCCGATCGGTCCGGACACGCCGTAGTCCAAGACGGCGTCGGGTGACAGGACGCCGACGCCGACCGTGCGCTGCTGGAAGATCTCGTTGCCGAGGATGACGTTCTCGATGTCCTTCATCCGCTTGCGTACGTCCGCGACGGCGACGCGGCAACGGTCCTTCCACCCGGCGGGCAGGTCGTCCTTGAGGCCACCGACGCGGTTGAACATGTAGTGCAGGCGGCCGCCCGAGACCTCCTCCATGACCCGCTGCAACGCCTCCCGCTCGCGGAACGCGTAGAAGACCGGCGTGATGGCACCGACCTCGAGCGGGTACGAGCCGAGGAACATCAGGTGGTTGAGCACCCGGTTGAGCTCGGCCATCAGCGTGCGGATCCAGAGCGCGCGCTCCGGCGTCTCCAGACCCATCATGCGTTCGACGGCGAGCACGAAGCCGATCTCGTTGGAGAACGCGGACAGCCAGTCGTGGCGGTTGGCGAGCACGATGATCTGGCGGTAGTCGCGCGCCTCGAACAGCTTCTCGGCGCCGCGGTGCATGTAGCCGATGATCGGCTCGGCGCGGACGATGCGCTCGCCGTCGATGGTCAAGGCAAGGCGCAGGACGCCGTGGGTCGACGGGTGCTGCGGCCCGATGTTGAGGACCATGTCGGACGTCGGCAGCTCGGACGCGCCGATGCCCATGCCGAGCGTCGTCTCGACGAGGGGACGCGCCGGCAGAGTCGTGTCGACCATGCCGCACATCGTCCCACGTGCCCGCGGGCGACCGCGAAATCAGCCGTTCGCGGCGGGCGTCGCCACCGGCTCAGCAGGCCGGCGGCGGGACGGTACGGCGGTCCGCGGCAGCCGCACAGTGAACGTCGTCCCTCCCCCCGGCGCGCTGTCGACCCGGACGTCACCGCCGTGCGCCTCGACGAACCGCCGCACTAGCGACAGCCCGATCCCGAAGCCGCCACGCTCGCGGGTCGCGTGCGCCTCGACCTGGTAGAAGCGCTCGAAGATCCGGTCCTGCTCGTCCTCCGGGATGCCGATGCCCTCGTCGGAGATGGCGACGTAGACGTCGTCGTCGTCGGCGGTGAGGACGCAGCGGATCGGCGTCCCCGCGGCGGAGAACTTCGCGGCGTTGCTCAGCAGGTTGGTGACCACGCGTTCGGTCTTCGCCCGGTCGGCCATCGTCGTGACCGGGTGGTCGGGCAGGTCGAGGTGGATCTCCCGGCCGGTCCGGTCCTGCGCGGTCGTCGTCCAGCGTTGAAGGTCGCCGCACCAGTCGAGCGACGCGAGCTCCAGTCGGATGCCGTCCGACTCCGCGAGCGCTTCGTCGAGCAGCGACTCGATGAGCGCCGTGAGCTCCTCGCTGCGGCGGACAAGCAAGTCCTGCGCGTACGTCCGGTCGTCAGGCTCTAGTCGATCGCCCGCGTCGCGCAGCGTCCGCGCCGCGAGCGTGATCGTCGTCGACGGCGTCCGCAGTTCGTGCGAGATCGTCGCGAGGAACGCGTCCTTGCGCCGGTTCAGCTCGCGCAGCTGCTCGGTGAGCTGCGTCTCGTTGAGGTACGCGCGCCGGTTGCCGAGCGCGAGGCCGAGCTGTTCGGCGACCTGCGCGAGCCGGTCCCACTCGTGCTCGCCCGGCGACCGTGGCGTACGGCTCGTCATGGCAAGCACGCCGACGATCTCGCCGTCGTACGGGATCGGCACGCCGATCATGCAGACCATGCCCTCGCGCACGACCGGCGAGTCCGGGCCGAGGAACTCGGCCATGTCCGGGACGTACATGGCCTTCCCGGTGCGGACGATCTGCGCGGACATGCCGGCGCTGTCGAGCCGCGGCGGCGTGTCCTCGTAGAACTTGCGCGTCTCGTCGCTGGTGCCGTGCGTCGCAGCGACGCGGAGCAGGTGGCCGTCGACGACGAGCACCGCGCCCGCGTCCCAGCCGACCACCGACATGGCGGCGCTGAGGCCGATCTCCGGCAGCAGGTCCGAGCCGGGCGCGCCGTTGGTGATCTCGAGGACGCTGTGCAACGCGCGGTTCGCGGTGAGCGCTTCGCGAATCACCGCCGAGAGCTGCGCGCCGAAGTGGGCGACGACGAGGCAGAGGAGCAGGACGGTGACGTCGTAGCCGACGTGGACGCTGCCGAACGCCGCGAGCACACCGGCGTTGACGACCGCGACGGCGACGGCGATCCAGTACCGCGGCGACCCGGCGAAGAACACCGCGGCGAACAGCACGGGCAATGCCTGCATGAGGACGTACGGCGCGGCCCGGCCGCCCGCGATGCCCGTACCGTTGGCGATGAGAGCGCCGTACATGAGCAACAACGCCTGGAGCTGGAGGTCGGTCGCCCGGTCGATGAGGCGTAGCCGTTCGATGACGAGCGTGACCGCGAGCGCGACGCTCGCGTTGGCGAGCAGGAACACCAGCCGCGTCCCGTGCGCGACCAGCGGCGCCGTCACCAACGTGAGGTATGACCCCAACCGCGCGAAGCGCGCGATGAGACCGCGCATCCGCGCGTCGGTGTGCGGGTCGTCGAAGAATGCCGACCGGCGGGCCTTTTCGGTCATGTCTCCACGAGCATGCGCCCGGCACAGACCCGCGCGGAATAGGCAATCCGGACGAACGTCGGATTTCATGGATCGCTGGCCCGCGCGATGCGGACAATCGACGGCACGGTCGTGCCCACGGCCTGGATCAGCCAGCCGAAGTCGCCGAGCCCGCCACGCGCGATGAGTTCCGCCTCCTCACTTGCTCCACCGAGCGCGCGGAGGTACGCGGGCGGGTCGGTCGTCGCGAGCGCGAGGTCCGGTCGTTCGCCGGTAACGCCGAGCGCGCGTAACGCGGTCCGCTGGTCGAGCAGCACACTCTCCTCCGCGCCGCCGATCCGGCCGCCCTCGGCGACCGCGTCGAGCGCGACGTGCGCGGTGATGTCGCACGATCCGTCGGGCACCGGCGGGACCTGCCGCCCGCCGCGGAATCCGGTGAGTGTCCCGGCCGCGACGAGACCGGCCTCGCGGTCGTCGCGGCCGTGCGCGTAGTCGACGCAGACCGCGACGCCGCGGTCGATCTTCGCGACGGCTTGGCACCACGCGGCGTCGCGCGTGCCGCCGAGCTCGGCGCGCTCGCCCTCGTCGACGAGTGGCCACCAGCGGTCGAGCCAGACCTGGTCGGCGGGCCCGACGCGGTCCGCCGTCCGCTCCGTACCGGTCTCGTCGACTTCGACGTACGCGGCGTACGCGGCGGTCTGCTCGACGATGTCGCACGGGACGTTGTCGAGCCATTCGTTCGCGACGAGCAGGCCGCTGAACAGGCGTATGTCCCTGACGTCGTCGTGCCACACCACGTCGTTGTCCAGGGGGTCCGGACGCGGCGCGAGGTCGACGCCGACGAGGCGCAGCCGGCCGGCCAGGTGCGGCGTCTCGCCGCCGACGTTCGCCCGCAACGCCATGAGCAACGCGCCCCGGGCGGCTCCGACCTCGACGACGGTGAACGGGTCAGGGAAGTCGAGCGCGGCGTCGACGTGCGCCGCGAGCCGCAGCAGCGCGCGGGCGAAGTGCGGCGACGCCGTCGAGGACGTCCGGAAGTCGTGGCCTGGCGCGCCCGCGCCGCTCGTGTAGAAGCCCGCGGGGCCGTACAGCGCGCGCTCCATCGCGACGCCCCACCGCTCCCAGGCCACCGTCAGTCCACCGGCGGGACTTCGAGCTGCTTGCAGATCTCGCGCGCCGTCGTCCGGGGGATCTCGGCATGACGTGGCACGGAGGTCCGCCGTTTCGCCGCGGGGTTGTGCCAGATCGAGTGCTTCGCGTCCTCGCGAAGGGGCTCGCAGCCCTTCGAGCGAAGGTGGCGTTCGAGGTCGCGGAGCTTCGTCATGACGACGTCAACTCTGCCCTATCACCGGACGACCTCACGCGGCGACGCGGCGGGAAGGTACAGGGAAGGTACGCTTTCCCCATGAGCGCCCAGGTCGCTTTCACGGCCGTATACGAAGACGTCGAGAACGGTTGGGTGCAGGCGCGGCTCGTCGAGATCCCCGGCGTCATCACCGCGGCGCCGACTCGGGAGGAAGCCACCGAGTCGTTGCTCGATGCCTTGGCTGAGTACCTCAGTTCGTTCGCGGACGAGTCGTCTCCAGACGCGGACGGCACGCCGGTCAACGTCACCATCACCGCCGCCTGACCGAAGGCCGCAGGTACCCTGCCCACCGTGTCCCACCCCGCGCGACTCACCGTCGGTGTCGTCGGTATCGGCCGGGTCGGCGTCGCGCTCGCCGTCGCGTTGAGCCGCGCGGGCCACCACGTCGTCGCCGTATCGGGCGTCTCCGACGCCTCCCGCCGGCGCGCGGCCGACCGCCTCCCCGACGCCGAGGTACGCCCCGCCGACGACGTCGTGCGCGGCGTCGACCTCGTCCTGCTGACAGTCCCCGACGACGCACTCGCCGCGGTCGTCGAGGGGCTGGCGAGCGTCGGCGCGTTCCGTCCTGGACAGCTCGTCCTGCACACCTCGGGACGGCACGGTCTCGACGTCCTCGACCCCGCCGTGCGGGCGGGCGCGCTGCCGCTCGCGCTGCATCCGGCGATGACCTTCGCGGGGGGCGCCGAGGACGTCGAACGCCTCGTCGGTACGTCCTTCGGCGTCACCGCGCCCGAGCCGTTGCGGCCGGTCGGCGAGGCGCTGGTCGTGGAGATGGGCGGCGAGCCGGTGTGGGTGCCGGAGGAGGCGCGGGTGCTCTACCACGCGGCTCTCGCGTGGGGCGCCAACTACCTCGTCACTCTCGTCACGACCGCCGCTGACCTGCTCCGCGACGCCGGTGCCGAACGCCCCGACCTGCTGCTCGCGCCGTTGCTCGGCGCGGCCCTCGACAACGCGTTGCGCCGCGGCGACGCCGCCCTCACCGGACCGGTTGCGCGCGGCGACGCGGGCACCGTCATCGCGCACCTCGACGTGCTGCGCGCCCACGCTCCTGAGGTCGTCCCCTCGTACGTCGCCCTCGCCAGGCTCACCGCGGACCGCGCCCTGCGCGACGGCCGGCTCGACCCGACGGCCGCCGAGGCTTTGCTCGACGCGCTCGCCGGAGGTACGCCGTGATCGTCGTCTCCGCGCGCGCGGCGCTGACGCAGGCGCGCGGCGCCCTCGACGGGAACGTTGCCGTCGTCATGACGCTGGGTGCACTGCACGACGGGCACCGGGCGTTGATGCGGAAGGCGTTCGCGTACGCCGACAGCCTCGTCGTCACCATCTTCGTCAACCCGTTGCAGTTCGGACCGAGCGAGGACCTCGAGCGCTACCCGCGGCCTTTCGAGGCCGATCTCGCGGCGTGCGAGGAGGAGGGCGCCGACCTCGTCTTCGCGCCGTCGCCCGACGTCGTCTACCCCGAGCCGCCGCTCGTCCGCGTCCGCGCCGGCGCGCTCGGCGACGTGCTCGAAGGGGCCACCCGCCCCGGTCACTTCGACGGCGTGCTCACCGTCGTCGCCAAGTTGCTGCACCTGACGCGGCCCGACGTCGTGCTGTTCGGCGAGAAGGACGCGCAGCAGCTCGCGCTGATCCGGCTGATGGTCCGCGACCTCGACTTCCCCGTCGAGGTTGTGGGCGTGCCGACCGTCCGCGAGCCCGACGGGCTCGCCCTGTCGAGCCGCAACGCGTACCTCTCGCCCGACGAACGCGACGCGGCACTCGCCCTCTCCCGCGCTCTCCACGCGGGGAAAGCCGCTGCGCCCCAAGGCTTTCAGGCCATCCTCGACGCCGCCAACGCCGTCCTCGACGCCGAGCCGCGGCTGCGACGCGACTACCTCGCGCTCGTCGACCCCGACACCCTGGAGCCGCTCACTCGTTCCCACGAGGCGGCGTTGCTGGCCGTCGCGGCCTGGTCGGGCTCGACCAGGCTCATCGACAACGTCACAATTCCGGTAGGCACCGCCTGAAGGCATGTACTCGAAGGAGACGTGACCCGTGTTCCGCACCATGCTGAAGTCCAAGATCCACCGCGCCACGGTGACGCAGGCGGATCTGCACTACGTCGGCTCGGTCACCATCGACGCCGACCTCATGGACGCGGCCGACCTGCTGCCCGGCGAGCAGGTCGCCATCGTCGACGTGACCAACGGCGCCCGTCTCGAGACGTACGTCATCGCCGGTCCCCGCGGGTCCGGCGTCATCGGCATCAACGGCGCCGCGGCCCGGCTCGTGCACGCCGGCGACCTCGTCATCATCATCAGCTACTGCACGGTGACCGACGCCGAGGCGCGGCAGATGGAGCCGAGGGTCGTCTTCGTCGACGCGGACAACCACATCGCCGGTACGTCGCACGACCCGGCCGACGCGCTGCCCGACGGCCTCGGCGAGGACCTGCGCGACGTGAACCGGGGCGACCTCCGCACGCACCTGTTGCGCGGCGACGTCGTTTCATAGCCATGCCTCGCGGATCGAACGGCCTGCTGCGCGGCGCCCGCGCCACGCGGCGCCGCGTTGTCGTCGGCCGCGGGCGCCCGATAGCCGCTATCGGCGACTCCTCCGCCTTGCGACGCGCGCCGCGAACCGCCGCTCGCGACGGCCGCGATCCACGAGGCAGGGCTACGTGATCTCCCCGCGGCTCACGGCCCCCGATCCGGGCTGGACGCTGACCGCCGACGTCGTCGTCGTCGGGTCCGGCATCGCCGGGCTCACCACCGCTCTGCAGGCCCGTCGCGCGGGCCGCGTCCTCCTCGTGACCAAGGCGCACGTCGACCACAGCGCGACCCGCTGGGCACAGGGCGGCATCGCCGCCGCGCTCTCGCCGCTCGACTCTCCGCAGGCACACCTCCAAGACACCCTCGTCGCGGGCGCCGGCCTGTGCGACCCCAGAGCCGTCGAGGTGCTGGTCACCGAGGGGCCGACCCGTGTCCGCGAGCTCATCGCGCTGGGCGCGCAGTTCGACATGCACGACGGCGAGCTGGCGATGACCCGCGAGGGCGGGCACCTCCGCAACCGCGTGATCCACGCCAAGGACGCCACCGGCGCCGAGGTCGAACGCGCCCTCGTCGACGCGGTCAACGCCGCCCCCGACATCCAGCTCATCGAGCACGCGCTCGTCCTCGACCTGCTGCGATCGGCCGACGGTCGCGCTGCCGGGCTCACCCTGCACGTCCTCGGCGAGGGCACGGTCGACGGCGTCGGCGCGGTGCATGCCCGCGCTGTCGTCCTCGCGAGCGGTGGCCTGGGGCAGGTGTACTCGTCGACCACCAACCCGTCCGTCTCGACCGGTGACGGCGTCGCGCTCGCGTTGCGCGCGGGCGCGGCCTGCCAGGACCTGGAGTTCGTGCAGTTCCACCCGACGGCGTTGCACGTGCCCGGCGGGCTGGGTGGGCAGCAGCCGCTCATCACCGAGGCGATGCGTGGCGAGGGCGCGGTCCTCGTCGACGGGAACGGCGTTCGCGTCATGGAGGGGCTGCACCCGCTCGGCGACCTCGCGCCGCGCGACGTCGTCGCGAAGGCGATGAGCCGGCTGATGGCCCGGCAGGGCGTCGACCACCTGTACCTCGACGCGCGCGGCCTCGGCGCCGACAAGCTCTACGCGCACTTCCCGACGATCGTCGCGCGCTGCCGCGAGTCGGGCGTCGACCCGGTCGTCGCGCCGATCCCCGTCGCGCCCGCGGCGCACTACGCGAGTGGCGGCGTCCGTACCGACCTCGACGGGCGGACGTCGATCCCGGGCCTCTACGCCTGCGGCGAGGTCGCCTGCACCGGCGTGCACGGCGCCAACCGCCTCGCCAGCAACAGCCTGCTCGAAGGTCTCGTCTTCGCGCATCGCATCGCCGTCGGGATCGCGCGCGACCTCCCCGTCCAGGCCGCGCCCGTCCCGAGCGACGCCCCCGCGGGTCTGGTCGACGCGTCCGCGCGGCTCGACCTCGCGCACGCGATGACCGACGGCGCGGGCGTACTGCGGAGCGCGGACTCTTTGGCGCACACGGCCAAGCAGCTCGACGCGCTCGCCGGTCGGCACGGCACCGAGCCGCGCACGGAGTCGTGGGAGACCACCAACCTGCACGCCGTCGCCACCGCGATCACGGCCGCCGCCGCGTTGCGCGAGGAGACGCGCGGCGGGCACTGGCGCGAGGACTTCCCCGAGCCGCGCGACAGGTGGCTCGGCCACATCAGCCAACGGCTCGCGAGCGGCCGGATCGTCAGCGAGTACCACCCGCTATGACACTCTCCGCCCTCGTCACCGAACGCCTCGTCCGCGCGGGCCTCGACCCCGAGCACGTCGCCGACGTCGCGCGTCGCGCGCTCGCCGGATCTGCTGGGCGGCGTGGACGTGACGAGCGTCGCGACGGTGCCGTTCGACCAGGAGGGCGTCGCCGACGTCGTCGCGCGCCAGCCTGGGGTGGTCGCCGGGGTGCCGGTGGCAGCCGCGGTGTTCGAACTGGCCGCCGACGCCGACGTCGACGTGACGTTGCGGATGGCCGACGGCGACGACGTACGTCCTGGCGACGTCGTCCTCACCGCCCACGGCCTCACTCGCACGCTGCTGACAGCCGAACGTTCCGCCCTCAACCTCGCGTGCCACCTGTCGGGCATCGCGACGCAGACCCGCCGCTGGGTCGACGCGGTCGCGGGCACCAAGGCGACGATCCTCGACACCCGCAAGACGACGCCGGGACTGCGGGTCCTGGAGAAGTACGCCGTCCGCTGCGGCGGCGGCAGCGGCTACCGGTTGGGCCTGTCCGACGCGGCGATGGTCAAGGACAACCACGTCGTCGCCGCGGGTGGCGTGGCGGAGGCGTACCACGCGGTGCGGGCGACGTTCCCCGACGTGCCGGTCGAGGTCGAGTGCGACAGCGTCGCGCAGGTCGTCACGGCCATCGAGGCCGGTGCCGACCTGCTGCTGCTCGACAACATGACGACCGACCTGCTCCGCGAGTGCGTCCGCGTCGCCGCGGGCCGCGCGCGGCTCGAAGCGAGCGGCGGGCTCACCCTCGACCGCGCGCGCGAGGTCGCCGAGACCGGCGTGGACTACCTTTCGGTCGGTGCGTTGACCCACTCCGCGCCGGTGCTGGACCTGGCCTTCGACCTGCGCGCCCAGGAGGTGGGCTGACGTGTTGCTCGCCGTCGACGTCGGCAACACCCACACCGTCATCGGCGTGTTCAAGGGCGAGGAGCTCGTCGACCACTGGCGGATCGGCACCGACGACCGGCGTACGGCCGACGAGCTGGCGCTGATGTTCCAGGGCTTCCTCGGCCTGCACGGCATGTCGTTCGAACGCCACGTCACCGGCGTGTGCGTCGGCTCCGTCGTCCCCTCCGTGACGCAGGCGCTGCGCGAGATGACCCGCCGCTACTTCCACTACAACGCCGTCGTCGTCGAGCCCGGCGTCCGTACCGGCGTGCCGATCCTCACCGACAACCCGAAGGAGGTCGGCGCCGACCGCATCGTCAACGCGCTCGCTGCCGTGCACCTCTACGGCGGCCCGTGCGTCGTCGTCGACTTCGGGACGGCCACGACGTTCGACGCGGTGAGCGAGAAGGGGGAGTACGTCGGCGGCGCCATCGCGCCCGGCATCGAGATCTCCGTCGAGGCGCTCGGCGCGAAGGGCGCGCAGCTCCGCAAGGTGGAGCTCGCCAAGCCGCGTTCCGTCATCGGCAAGAACACGGTCGAGGCGTTGCAGTCCGGGATCGTCTACGGCTTCGCCGGCCAGATCGACGGGATCGTCGAACGCATCGTCAAGGAGCTCGGCGGCTCGGCCACGGTGATCGCCACCGGCGGCCTCGCGCCGGTCGTCCTTGAGGCGAGCTCGGTCATCGACGTGCACGAGCCGTGGCTAACCCTGTTGGGCCTTCGCCTCGTCTACGAGAAGAATGCCGGCGTATGACGGACGAGCCCGACCTGCCCGAGCAGACGCGTGTCCGCCGCGAGAAGCTCGACCGGCTCGTGGCACACGGCATCGAGGCGTACCCGGTCGGGTTCCCGCGCACGCACACCCTCGGCGAACTGCGCGACCAGTACGGCGAGCTACCGCCCGACACGTTCACCGGCGAGCGGGTCGGCGTCGCCGGGCGGGTCGTTCTCAACCGGATCAGCGGCAAGCTCTCGTTCGTGACGCTGCGCGACGGCAGCGGCGAGGCGCAGGTCATGCTCTCGCTCGACAAGGTCGGCCAGGAGCGCCTCGACGCCTGGAAGACCGACGTCGACATCGGCGACCACGTCGGCGTCGTCGGCGAGGTCATCACCAGCCGCCGAGGCGAGCTCTCCGTCCTCGCCGACGAATGGTCGATCACGAGCAAGGCGCTGCGGCCGCTGCCCGACAAGTGGCACGGCCTCGCCGACACCGAGGCGCGGGTCCGCCAGCGCTACGTCGACCTGATCGTCAACCCGGAGGCGCGCCGGATGCTCGCCATCCGCAGTGCCGTGGTGCGGTCATTGCGGGACTCGCTCATGCAACGGGCGTTCCTCGAGGTCGAGACGCCCATGCTGCAGCCGATCCACGGCGGCGCGGCGGCCAGGCCGTTCGTGACCCATCACAACGCCCTCGACATCGACCTGTACCTGCGGATCGCGCCCGAGCTGTACCTCAAGCGGCTCGTCGTCGGCGGTGTCGAACGGGTTTTCGAGATCAACCGTAACTTCCGTAACGAAGGCATCGACACGCGGCACAACCCCGAGTTCACGATGGTCGAGGTCTACGAGGCGTACGGCGACTACGACTCGATGGCGACGTTGACGCGCGAGCTGATCCAGGAGGCGGCGATCACCGCGACCGGATCATTGGTCGTGCCGACGCCCGACGGGGGTGAGCTCGACCTCTCCGGAGAATGGCCGAAGGTGCCGATCCTCCAGGCGATCTCTGCCGCGGTGGGCACCGACGTCCGGATCGACTCGGGTATCGACGTACTGCGGAAG
>CBQZLL010000077.1:0-11505 GCA_967749945.1 uncultured Frankiaceae bacterium | reverse complement strand
CCGTCGACGTCGACGCGGCCAACCTGGTCACCGACACCCCGCAGGTCACGGTCGCGGCGGGCAGCACGCTCGACGCGATCCGGCCCTTCCTCACCCTGTCGACCCGCGACCTCGCGCAGGGCCTGGCCCAGGCGGCGAGCACCGTCATGGCGCTCCAGGACGCCGTCGGCGCGCGGCTGCCGATGATGCGCGGCGACTTCTCCGAGGCGATCGGCGCGGTCGAGGCGATCACGACGTTCCTCACCGACCACGTGCCCGCGCCGACGCCGTCGTCGCCCGAGCCCGGCCTGCCCGACTTCGCGTCGCTCCAGGACATGCTCGAAGACCTCGACGCGATCACCGGCGACACCACGGTCGACGTCGCGAACGCCGCCTACGACGCGCTCGGCAAGAAGGTCGCGTTCACCCTCGACGTCGCGCGCGACGCCGACACCGCGCCGACCGGGCCGCTCGACCCGGCGGGCACGGACATCAGCGGCACCGCGACGTTCACCGACACAACGCTGACCGACGGCAGCAAGTCGTTCTCGGCCGACCTGGTCGGCCGCCAGGTCCTCGCGGGGACGAGCTCCGGCGTGATCGCGAGCGTCTCGGGCAGCACGCTGACCCTGAGCCCGGACCCGGTGACGAGCCCGCAGAACCCCGATCCGACCGTCTACTGGAACGGCGGCACGCCGATCGACGGCACGACGTACGGCGTCCAGGCCGCCGACCCGAAGACCGGCGCGGTCGAGCTGGGCAACGCGCTCGAGGACGCCGCGAACGGCGCCATCAAGAACGCCAACGCGAAGACCGCGCAGGGCACCGTGACGCCGTCCTACGCGCTGCACCTGCCGATCGTGCTCGACCTGCGCGACCCGGACACCAGCGACTGCGACCCCGGTGCCACGTCGCACGCGTGCCCGTACTCGTTCACCGACAATGGCATCACCAAGATCATCACGTCGCTGCCGCTGACCGCCGACCGGATCATGCTGCACACCTCGGACAGCGACCTGCTGACCGCGGACGCGCCGATCCACACCGCCGTCGACGTCGACGCGACCGTCGGTTTCCTCGGCGTCAAGGTCAAGGGCTCGATCGACGCGTGTACGACGACGACCGGCCTCACCGGCGAGTGCACCGGTACGGCGACCGGCACCGACCACCTCGTCAGCATCGGGCTCAAGACGCTGTCCGACGCCGACGCGGACGGCGACATCTCGTTCCCGGCGTTCGTCCGTGACCTGACCGCCGCCATCCAGGGCGGCACGGTCGGCGACCTCGTCGACTTCGACGTCAACGGTCACGCGTACGCCAACCTCACCGTCGAGGTCCCGGGCGCGACGACGTTCTTCGGCGGCTCGCCGAACGCCGGCGTCACCGTCGCGATGGCGGACATCACCGACCCGACCGACCTGGTCGTCACGCCGTCCGCCAGCCTGGCGAACCTCGGGACGTTCAACCTCGACCCGGACAACCCGCTGGCGCTGTTCGGCGCGATCCTCGCCGACCTCCAGGCGGTCCAGGGCGTCGTCGGCGACTTCCCGGGCTCGGGCGCGCTCGACACGAAGATCCCGCTCGTCGGCAAGTCGTTCAACGACGTCATCGGCGCCGGCGCCGCGGGCAGCGGCGAGCACGTGAGCTACGCCACCGCCGACGGTACGACGACGCTGACCGACAGCGACAAGACGTTCGACGACGCGTACATCGGCCCCCCGGGCCACAGCGGCGGGCGCTAGTCGTCGGTCGGCGGCCGCCCGGACGGCGACGACCACTCGCTGCTGCTCCAGCCCGCGCTGACGCCGGCGCCCGAGACCGGTGCCGCCTACACCGTCGACTCCGAGCTCCAGGGCCTCATCAACGTCCTCCAGGACCAGTCGAGCAACAACCTCCAGGAGCTGCTCGGCACGCTCGCCGAGCGGCTCGGCGGCGGCAGCAACGCGACGTTCGAGATCCTCGACGGGACACCGGACACGCTGAAGATCAAGCTGCACTGGCTGCGGTCGTACAAGAACCAGGCTCCGCTCAACCTGTCGTTCCAGCTGCCGTCCGGCACCGACCGCTCGCTCATCGGCGCGCAGGGCGAGGGCGTTCTCGACGTCGAGGCGAGCGGCGAGGTCAACCTCGCGCTGCTCATCCCGCTCGACGTCTCGACGTTCGCCAACCCGGCCGCCGCGTTGCAGATCGACCCGACCGAGTCCAACGTGCACGCGGGTGTCGTCGTGCACGGTGACGGCATTCGCCTGTCGGCGAACCTCGGTCCGTTCGAGGCGACGCTCGGCGACGACGGCGACGACCCGCACACCGAGCTCCAGGCCGGCGTCGGCGTCGACCTCACGAGCGGCGACACCGCGCCCGAGTCGCTTGCGTCGTTCGCAAGCGGCCTCGACATCGCGGTCAACGGCGACGGGGTCGAGTGCGACGGCGTCGACCCGGGCGGCACCGAGCTCGCGCTCTGCGCGAAGTTCCCGATGCGCATCAACGGCGCTCTCGCCGGGAGCGACGCCGCCCACAGCAACGTCCTGGTCATGCTGCCGATCGCGACCGACCTGGCCGACACGCTGAACATCCTCGGCGCGCAGATCAACGGGCACGACCGGATCGAGCTGCCGGACAACCTGCTCAGCACGCTGGCCAGTGCCGCGCTGAACCTCACCTCGTTCGGCGACGGCTTCTTCGGCTACCTCACCTTCCTCGAGAACGCGCTGCGCACCGCGTCGTTCGACGGCAAGCTGCCGCTCATCGGCAAGGACCTCCAGGCGGGCAGCGAGTGGATCGCCAACCTGCACACCCGGATGGAGAACGCGTTCGCCGGCATCGACCCGACGGCGACCAGCGCGGGCGAGATCAGGACGTTCCTCAAGACCAAGGTCAAGCCGGAGATGCCACGGTTCGGCGCGTTCGACTTCGACGTCGAGTGCGTGGCGGGCTCGACGCTGGCCTCCGTCGGCCAGCCGACCGTGACGCCGAACGGCGGCGGCACCGGCACCACGTACAACTACAAGATCGTCGCGTACACCGACGTCGACGGGTCGCCCACGGACACCATCCCGAGTGACGCGTCCGACGACGCCGACAACGCCGCGACGCTCGACGGCACGAACTTCAACCACGTCTCGTGGGACACCGTGTCCCGCGCGACGGGCTACACGGTGTACCGGTCCGTCGACGACGGCGACTTCAAGCTGCTCAAGGACGTCGGCAACACCGCGACGTACGACGACAACGGCACCGACTCACCGGGCGCGACGCTCGACCCGGCGACCACCGCGCCGTGCCCCGACAGCACCCCGGCCGACGAGGTCCAAGGCTTCACGCTGAGCATGACGCTCGGCCAGGGCAACCCGTCCGCGGCCGACGGCTGCGAGGACGCCACCACGACCGACTCGGACACCGCGTCGGACAAGGACTGCGTCGGTGGCGAGGTGCCGTTCGACCTCGGCGTGCCGGGACTGTCCATCAAGTCGACGCCCGACACCGACAACGTCAACGGCATCGAGGCCAAGCTCGGCTGGCGGCTGCACCTCAAGGTCGGCCTCAACCGCGACGACGGCTTCTTCGTCCAGACGCAGGACACCAACACGCCGGAGTTCCAGGTCGGCGCGAAGATCGACGTCGGTGACCTCACCGCGCGGGTCGCGTTCATCAACATCGACGAGACGAACAACGACACGGCCACGCCGGAGTTCGTGGGCTCGTTCTCGATCGACCTCAAGGACGGCCCGAGCGCCGAGGACTGCACCGCGTCCTGCTCGGTCCTCGACGGTCCCGGCTCGCCGCGCCTCACGCTCGACGAGCTCGGCGATGCGAGCAGCATCACCGACTTCGTCAAGCCGCTGCTCACCGCGAACGTCGACATCGACTGGCACCTCGCGGCGCGGCCAGGGGGTGCGTCCGCACTGCCCGGCATCTCGACCGACTTCCTCATGACGTGGGGCTGGACGAGCGACGCGCCAGGCGACTTCGGCAACCTCGACATCGCGTTCAACAACGTGAAGCTCGACGCCGGCGAGTTCCTCGGCAACGCGATCAAGCCGATCGTTCAGCAGGTCGTCGACGTCTTCAAGCCGGTCCAGCCGGTCATCGACACGCTGTTCGAGCCGATCCCCGTCCTCTCCGACCTGTCGGAGGCGGTGGGCGGCGACCCGATCACCATCGCGTCGCTGGCGGAGACGTTCAGCACGCTCGCGGGCGGTCCGGACATCCAGCCGTTCCTCGACGTGGTGAAGAACATCCGCGACCTGGTCAAGTCGCTCTCCGGCGACTGCGACCCCGATCCGTCGCCGTGCATCACGGTCGGCTCGTTCAACCTCGTGACGAGCAACGTCGTGAGCAAGGACGCCAACCCGTCGACCGCCGAGAGCATGATCGACACGGGCACGGGCTACGACCTGCACTCCGATGTCAAGGACCAGGTCAACGACAAGGCCAGCGCGCCGATCGACAACAACGGCGCCGACTCCGAGCACCCGGGCTTCTCGTTCCCGTTCCTCGACCACCCCGAGACGATCTTCGGGCTGCTCGTCGGACAGGACGTCGACCTGGTGAAGTTCGACTCGGGCCCGCTGACGCTGGGCTTCGAGTTCCAGGAGTCGTTCGGCCCGGTCTACGCCCCGCCGCCCGTCAACATCGTCGTCGGCGGTGGCGCGTCGGTGACCCTGCGGATCGTCGCGGGCTTCGACACGTACGGCATCCGTACGGCCATCGAGAGCGGCAAGTTCGACGCCAAGATCCTCGACAGCCTGTTCTTCTACACGACCGACGACGACGGCAAGCCGCTGCCGGTCGTGCAGTTCGAGGGCTTCCTCGAAGCGGGTGCGTCGGTGAGCCTCGTCATCATCGAGGTCGGCGTCGTCGGCGGCGTCAAGCTGACGATCTCGTTCTACTGGAACGACCCGAACAACGACGGCAAGTTCCGGTTCAGCGAGTTCCTCGCGACCGCGCTGACCAACCCGATCTGCCTGTTCAACGTGGGCGGCGAGCTGTCGCTGTTCATCAAGGTCTTCATCACGTTGGGGATCAGTCCGTTCAGCGTGTCGTTCGACTTCACCCTCGTCGACGTCGTGATCCTCGACTTCAGCCTCACGCCCGACTGCACGCCGCCGCCACCGAAGCTCGGTGGTGTGAACGGCGGCGTCCTCTACCTGTTCGCCGGCAAGTTCGGTTACCAGGCGCAGCGCGCGCCGGGCTACAGCGGCGACTACCCGTTCGACGCGAACAACTCCGCGGACGAGACCTGGGTGATCCGCCAGGTGCCGGCCAAGGCGGCCTTCGACCCGGACGACGACGGGCCCAAGCCCGAGCAGTCCGCGGAGAAGGCCAAGGTCACCGTCACCGCGCTCGGCATCACCGAGGAGTTCGACGACGACGGCGGCGCGATCACGACGGTCGTGCTCGACGGCCGCGGCTACACCGGCAAGCTCCAGGTGACGTTCAACGGCGGCGACAAGAACACGCCGTTCAGCAAGAAGACTGTCGTCGCGACAGGCAGCGGTGACGACGCGATCCGTACCGGCACCGGGACGGCGATCGTCGACGCGGGCGCCGGGACCGACCAGGTCACGACGCTGGAGCGCACCGACCTGTCGCTCGACCCGGCCACCGCGCCGACCGCGCTGGTGTCGGGTGGCAGCGGCCAGGACACGATCACGGTCGGGAACGGCCGCGACACCGTCCTCGGCGACCGCGGTCTGGTGTTCCACGACATCACCACGGTCGGGACGACCGCGGCCGACGGCACCGCCGTCTCGCTGTCGGGCGTCATCGACCCGGACGACGTCGACGTGCCGAGCCCGGCCGACGACAACCAGCCGGGTGACGACGCCGACCAGATCGCGGCCGGCCTCGGCGGGTCGACGATCTACGGCAACGACGGCGCCGACAAGATCGGCACCGCGAACGACAACCCGCAGGCCGACATCTCCGGCATCGCGAATCCCGACTTCTACCGGGCTTATGCGAACACGTTGGTCGGTGGCGGTGGCGGTGACGCCATCAAGAGCGGCAGCGCGTCCGACTTCGTCTACACCGGCGCGCAGGTGAACATCGGCCAGGACGACACCGGCTCCGGTGACCTCGCGACGGACGAGAACTCCGTCGACACCGGTACCGGTTCGGACACGGTCTACGGCAGCAACGCCAAGGACTACGTGACGACGCACTCGACCGTCGACCAGACGGCGACGGCGTACGGCGGCGGCGCCGACGACGTGCTCATCGGCGGTCTCGGCACCGACGCGCTCTACGGCGGCCGCGGCAACGACTACCTGATCGCCGGTCCGGCGCAGGTGTCGAGCGACTTCCCGGTGCACGACCAGCTCACCGACGAAGGCGCGGGTTTCGCGCGGTCGGTGACGCTCGACCCGATCACGCCTCCGGTGAACAGCAAGACGCTGGTCGGCGGCGGCGGCAAGGACCGCATCTACGGTGTCGACGGCCCGGCCACCATCTTCGGTGACCACCAGGTCGACGGCTGCGCACGGCAGAGCGACCCGGTGTCGAAGCAGCCGCCGGAGCACCCGGTGACCACGGGTGACACGGCCAACCGCGACGACGCCGACCTGATCCTCGGCGGTGCCGGTGTCGACACCGTCCAGGCGGGTGGCGGCAACGACCACGTCTACCTCTACGCGAGCGACGACGTGGCGTGCGGCAACGCCGGTGTCGACGACGTCTTCGGCGGCACGCAGAACGACCTCGTCTACGGCGGCAGCGACAACGACAAGCTGTACGGCGAGGCGAACGACGACGAGCTCTACGCCAACACCGGTGACGACTCGGCGTACGGCGGCATCGGCAACGACCGCATCCAGGGCAACTCCGGCGCCGACTTCCTCACTGGCGACGACGGCACCGACCTCGTCATCGGCGGTACGTCGAAGGCCGGCGAGCCGGACACCGGCGACCGGATCTACGGCGACACCGGAACCGACACGCTGGTCGGCGACAACGCCGACAGCGACGTCATCCCGGCGTACCCGGCCGACCTCGCGAACACCGACGTCGCGCCCACGATCGGTGGTGCGGACAAGGTGTACGGCGGTGACGGTGACGACAAGGCGTACGGCGGGCTCGTCGGCGACGACGTGCTCGGCGGCGGCGGGGCCGACTACCTCGAGGGCAACAACGGTCCCGACAACGTCTACGGCGAGGCCGGACCCGACGACATCATCGGCGGGTCGAGCCAGGAGGCGTCGGCGGGCGTCGGGCGTCCCGACTCCGGGGACCTGCTCTCCGGTGGCGACAGCGACGACGCCATCGCCGGTGACAACGCGCAGCTCGCCAAGGTCGGCAGCGGCTCGCCGCTGACGAAGGGCCGCGGGCTGACCAGCGAGCGCAGCATCGTGCTGCTCGACCTGGGCTACGGCGCGGCGACCGGGCTGTTCGGCGGGGACACGATCACCGGCGGCGACGCCGCCGACGTGATCCTCGGCGAGCGCGGCATCGACGCGATCCACGGCGACGCGGGCGCGGACTACGCCGAGGGCGGTCCGGACTCCGACACCATCGACGGAGACGGCGCCGACGACGACCTGGCCGGCGGCTCGTACACGACGCACACCGGCTCGGGTGCCGAGACGGTGGGTCAGCCCGACGTGGGCGACACCATCAACGGCGGCGCCGGCGGCGACGTGGCGCTCGGCGACAACGGCGCCCTGCTCCGCGACCCGGCGGAGACGGTCAGCGACCTGACCCGGTTCCGCGGGATCACCGAGCGGGCGATCCAGCCGTACGACCTGGATGGCTCGGCGCAGGTGGGCGTCAGCGCGGGCGGCGACTTCGTCCACGGCAACGCCGACCCGGACGTCGTCCTCGGCCAGGCCGGCACCGACCGGATCCTCGCCGACGGCGCGTCGGACTACGCCGAGGGCGGGCCGGACGCCGACTGGATCGAGGGCGGCGACGGTTCCGACGACCTGGTCGGCGGCTCGTCGACCATCGTCACCGGCGTCGGCACGCAGGCGGTCGGCCAGCCGGACGCGGGCGACGTGATCTGGGGTCAGGGCGGCGACGACGTGGAGACGGGTGACAACGCGATCCTCACCCGCGTCGAGCCGTACAACGACCTCACCTACCGGGTGAACGTCAGCGGCGCCATCACCGAACGCCGCGCGCTCCAGCTGCTGGACCTGCGCAACGGGCCCGGGGCCGGCAGCGAGCTCACCGCGCCGGTCTCGACGCGGTACGGCGCCGACCAGCTCTCCGGCCAGCAGGGCGTGGACGTGCTGCTCGGCCAGGACGGCCCCGACGAAATCTCCGGCGGCAGCGCCGACGACTACGCCGAGGGCCAGGGCGCGAACGACACCATCTACGGTGACCGGCTGCTCGCCGACGTCGGCATCACGCCGCCGGCGGTCGCGTGGCCGGGGGCGCCGTCAGCCGGGTTCGGCGACGACGGCAACCCGGACGGTCAGGACGACCTGATCGGCGGCTCGTCACGACCCGGCTTCCGGGACGCGGGTGACCTCGTCCACGGTGACGGCGTCAGCGACTTCATCCTCGGCGACAACGGCACGTCGGTCCGTACCGTCGAACCGGTCGGTGGCGGGTTCGCCAACCGGATCTACACGCTCCGCTACCCGGCGACGTTGCCGGCCGGCGCGGCGCTCGTCCGGCACAGCGACCCGGCGTACCCGTCGACCCGCTTCTGCACGACCGACCAGGCGACGTGCGAGGTGGCCGGGGCGTCCGGCGGCGACACGTTGTTCGGTGAGGCCGGCGACGACTTCATCTACGGGCAGGACGGCGACGACACCGGGTTCGGTGGGATGAACGACGACGACGTGTACGGCGAGCTCGGCAACGACACGCTGTACGGCGAGGCCGGCGACGATGCCATCCTCGGCGACCGCGGTGGCGTCCGGGACACGTACGAGACCGGCTCCGATCACTTCTTCATGTCGGTCACGCAGGTGCCGAAGGTCGAGTTCGACGCGTTCAACGCGGGCACCGTGACGCGGGTCGCCGACCTGCTGCACGACGTCAACGGCGACGTGTTCGTCGGGTCCGGCACCGAGCCGGCCATGCCGCACCCCGGGCTCGACGAAGGCGGGGACGACCGGATCCGCGGTGGTACCGGGCACGACTCGATCCACGCGGGCTTCGGCGACGACCTGGCCAACGGCGACAGCGGCGGTGACTGGGTCTACGGCGACGACGGTGCCGACGTGCTGTGGGGCGGCAAGGGCTGCGACGCGGAGTTCGACACGCCTGACTCGGCTCCGTACTGCTACCCGGGCGGCGTCTTCGACCCGGCGCCGCACAACGCCGACGGCGAGACGATCCCGCAGGTGACCGACTACCTCGTCGGTGGCAAGGGCGGCACGTCGGCCGTCTCGCTCGCCGGGTCGAGCGGGTCGGACGTCATGGACTGGCGGCCGCGCGGCAGCTACGTCCCTGGCACCGGGTGCACGGCCAACCCGTGGCCGGTCGACCTGTTCAGCGCGAACAAGAAGCTGCCGCCGACGACGATCGACCCGTGCTCGTGGTTCGAGATGACGGACATCACGACCGCGGACACGTCGACGTACCAGCACCATCAGGGCGTCGACTGGCAGTTCGGCGGCTGGGACCGCGACATCCTCCAGGGTGACGTCGCGGACAACGGTCCCAACGAGGGCGACCGGCTGCTCGACTGGAACGGCGCGTACAACCTCTACACGCACTGCAACTCGGCGTACGGCGGCTTCAACGACGTGCGCCAGCACAGCCCGGCGTGGCAGGACTTCCTGCAGCGCTGGGTGTACGCGCAGGGTGCCGGGCAGGCGCAGTCGGACGCCATGACCGGCGGCACCTCGGCGTTCGTCGAGCTGGCGCTTGTCTACCCGGGCGTGGACAACGCGCACGGGGCGGGGTCGGCGTACCCGTCGACGCCAGGGCATTTCGACAACCCGAACTCCTGCGCTCCGTAGGGAGACACGCCCTCAGGAGACCAGCCGGACGAGGCCGTACGCCACGACGATCGCGAGGACGACGAGGCGTACGGCTCGCCCGGGCGGGGGCACGGCGGGCCAAGAGAGGAACACCAGCCAGGTCAGCACCACCGCGACGAAGAGCAGTGCGACTCCACCCGCGACGGGCGGCGCGAGCAGCCCGGCCGCGACGAGACCGAGGACGAGAATCCCCGGGAGCGCGCGGGGGAGGTGGCGGAGGAACACGACGACCGTCGCGCTGCGCCGCTCGACCGCCGCCCGAAACGGCGAGGCACCCGGGGTGAGGAACGGTCGTGGCTCGGACACCCCGGTAGCGTGGCACACGTGATCGTCGTGACGAGGTTCGTCGTCGCGCCGGGCGACGAGCCCGCCTTCCGGGCGAATGCCGCCGCCGCCCTCGGCGCGCTCGCCGAACGGCCCGGGTGGCGGTCGGGGCGCGTCGCTCGTGCGGTCGACGACGGCAGCGCGTGGGTGTTGCTGACCGAGTGGGAGAGCGTCGGCGCATACCGGCGCGCGCTCGGCGGCTACGAGGTGAAACTGCACGCGACGCCGTTGCTCGCCCGGGCGGTCGCGGAGCCGAGCGCGTACGAGGTGCTCGACCCGGATGCACCCGGCGACCGGGCGCCGGACGCCGACTCGGCACGTCCCGGTACGCGCTGATCCTCGCGCACTACGCTGCGCCCATGAGCCCCCGGCGCCTCGGATCTGTGGCGACGGAGCTGCGCGCTGGACGAGGACGGCTCGCTCCCCGGGGTCCGGGAGAGCGAGCGGGTCGGGGCCGCTGCTGCTGCTACTCGGCCTCGTGGGTGGCCGGGCAGGCGACGTTGTTCGCGTCGTTCGAGACGGGCATCGGCATGCAGTGCCTCGTTGCGGCGGGGTTCGTCGCAGTGCTGTTGCTCACCGCATCCCGGTTGCGCGCACGGCTCTCGACGCCGCGGCTGCCGTGGCAGCCGTCCGGTCCCGCGTATGCCCGGCGCGCAGCCGCGCGCGCAGGGATCCGTCGGCCCGAGGCGCCGGTGCGCGGTCGGGCACCGCCGTTCCGCATCGTCTTCAGTCCCGCACGTTGACGATCGGAAGGACGACTCATGCACATCCGCCGGCTCCTGGCCGCGGCGGCGGCACCACTCCTGCTCGCGTCCGTCGGCTGTTCGGGCAAGGACGCCGCCGGCACGTCCTGCGACGGGCTCCTGAAGCCGGCCGACGCCGCGGCCGCTCTGCCGAGCACCATTCCCGCCGGCGTCACCGGAGCGACGTTCTACGAGCTCCAGACGCAGGGGGCGACGAAGCAGTACTTCGCCTACGTCACGGGCGACGACCTGGTCGGAATGCGGGACCAGATCAAGACCGCGTTCGAGCAGGCGAAGATCGAGATCGAAGGCACCGACCAGGAGGAAGGTGCCGAGGCCGAGTTCCAGTTCACGCGCGGCGGCGAGGAAGGCAGCGTGCAGGTGACCCCGCTCTGCAAGGACACGCTGCGGATCCGCTGGCGGGTCGGCCCCACGTGAGGTGAAGCGCCCGCGCGCGATGCAACTAGTCGGGCTTGGCGAAACGGCCCGGATCGGTTCGGCCGTCCCAGAACTTCGTGATCTTG
>CBQZLL010000076.1:0-11607 GCA_967749945.1 uncultured Frankiaceae bacterium | reverse complement strand
ACCGGCCGCGAGCCGACGCCGTGCGCCGTGACCTCACCGATGACCGGGCTCGCCGAGGTGCCCGCGTTCGGCAGGCCGCCCGTGACGAGCGCGCTGACATTGCTGCTCGACGTGTTGCCGAAATGCGCGACGACGACAGCGCCTTCGAGCAGCTCCTTCGCCGAGTCCGCTCCCATCGCGGTCGTCGGGTTGGGCGGTGCGTGGACGTCGACGAGCGCGCCGTCCACGTGACCGGTGCCCGTGATGTCGGCGGCCGCGCCCGCGGCCTCCGCGGCCGAGGTGGCGCCGACGGCGAGCGCGCCGTCGAGGTCGACGATCCCCAGCTGCATGGTGAGCAGCCGAGCCGCGTCGAGCCCGCCGCTGAACGTCAGAGCGTTCGCGCGAGCCTGCGCGGTGATCTGCGAGGCGGCCGGGCGGCCCGCCGAGATCAGCGTCTGGAGCTGGAACGACTTCGTCAGCTTCCCAGCCGTCCAGTACGTCGTCACCGTGACGCCCACGAACTGCGAGGGTCCGGAGTCGATGCCCGAGGTCTGCGAGTCGTAGGTGCCCGGTGACAGCGGGACGCGGGTGTCGTTGAGGAACTGCGTCGCGATGTACTGCCGGTACTTCGGGTAGCCGGGGACCGGGTCGACGACGTAGCGGTAGAACGAGCCGCTCTCCGGGTCCCAGGCGGAGCGGCCCGTGCAGACAGTCGTCTCCGCACCGCACGCGGCGACGAAGCCCGCCGACGTGCTGCTCGCCGCGGAGGTCGTGTCCCGGTAGTAGATGTCGAGCAGGTCGCTGCTGTCCGGCGTGGTCGCGGCCGGGTCGCGGTCGATGTGGAACGGCAGGTTGCGCATGACCTCGACGCGTTCCTGCGCGAGGTTCTTCGCGCCCGTGTCGAGCTTCGTGACGAGCGAGGTCCGCAGGCCCGTGACGATCATGCCCGCGGCTGCCGACGCGACGATCGCGAACAGCGTCAGCGAGACGATGACCTCGATCAGCGTGAAGCCGGCGTCGCCGCCGGTCTCCCCGCGCATCCTGCGGCGCAGCGCCGCGAGGCGGTCAGCTGTACGAGACACGAGCGGTCAACCCCTCCACGGTGACGGTGTAGACCTTGCTTCGGTCGTCCCTGCCGACCACGAGCGAGCCCTTCGAGGCCGACCCGCGCGGGTAGAAGTAGACGGTCGAGCCCTCGGAGCCGTCGGACTGGCGGAACACCGCCTCGCGGATCGTGATCTGCGGGTCGCTCGGGGTCACGGTCGGACCGACCGTCGTCCAGGTGCTGGTGCCGACGAGGCGCGCCAGCGTCCAGCTCTTGCCGTTCGACGCGAACGACACCCGGTATGTCGAGTTCTCGGCGACCGCGCGCACCTGCGCGTTGCGCAGAGACCCGACCAGCCGGCGGGTGCTGTTCAGGTGTGCCTGGGTTCGCTGGAAGTTCCGGTACGGAGCGACGGCGATCGCGACGATGACGCCGAGGATCGTCATCGTGACGAGCAGCTCGAGGAGCGTGAAGCCGCTCTCGCGCGACTCGGCTGTACGCCGCACGGTCGCTCCTTCCATTGGGCTAGTCACCGGGAACTTTGTTCTCATCGGCACGCTGCCCGGTGCACCTTGAGGGACCCCGCTCGACGGGGCGCCGGTCTTCTCGGGCCGGCGCCCCTCGACGGGATCTCGTCCGGTTAGCAGGGGATGACTCCCGGTGCGCCCGACTGCACGACGCCCACGCCGCTGCGGTAGACGTACTCCAGGCCCGCCAGCTGCTTGTGCTGGCCCCGGACGCAGTACTCGGACGTCGTGCTCACGACCTCGACGTCCACGAGGACGTTGCTGCGGTACCCCTCCCCCAGCAGCTGCGGCGACGACTGGGTCGCGCCGTTCAGCCCGGAGTAGTCGCCGCCGTTCTCGGTCGCCCAGGACTCGAGCGCCGTCGCCGCGTTCTTCATGTCGTTCACGGCCTGCGTGCGCCAGGCCTTCTCGCGCTGCTTGAGGTACGTCGGGATCGCGATGGCCGCGAGGATGCCGATGATGATGACGACGACGAGCAGCTCGATGAGGGTGAAGCCCTCCTCCCGCGAGGTGCGCATATGCCCACCTCCTCTCGGATCGCGGTACCTCCATTTCTCGGCATCCGGACCCGCCCGTCTGAAACGGCAAGAGGGGCGGCCCCGAAGGACCGCCCCTCTTGCCGTGCCGTGCGAGGACTAGTTGCTCGTGCAGGCGGCCGAGCCCGGCGCGCCGACGTCGCTGTCGTAGTAGAACGTGGTGCCCGGCAGGCGGCTGTCCACCGCCGACAGGCAGAACTCGTCGACGTCGGTGAACCCGCCCACGACCGCGACGGTGACCGACGCCGAGCTGCGGAAGCCCTCAGCCGTCATGTCCGTCAGCGCCACGTCGACCGCCGGGGTACCCGGCGAGTACGAGCCGCCGTTCTCCGTCGCGTAGGACTCGACCGCGGTCGCGCCGTTCTTCAGCGACGACTTCATGTCGGCCTTGTAGCCCTTCTCCCGCTGCTTGAGGAAGGTCGGGATGGCGATCGCGGCGAGGATGCCGATGATGATGATGACGACCAGGAGCTCGATGAGCGTGAAGCCGCCCTCGTGCTCCTCCTGGGTCTTGCGGATCCGAGCGAGCATTGTCTGCCCTTCCCTGACGAAGTGGTGAGCCGCGCGTTGCGTTCCCCTGCCCTCGCGCGACTCCCTCCGTAGAGGGTGCCGGCCGAGGCAGCCAGGCTGACCCGCGGGCCCTGCGGGTTCCTTGGCTTTGCGACCCCGCCTCGCGACGGGTGTGCCCTTGCTCTGCCTTGCGGCTCGTGCTGGTTGACATCAGTACTTTCGGCCCTCGCGAACCGGGTCTTTAGCAGCGAGTCGGACCCGGCGTCGAGGTGATTGGTCCCGAGCCCGTCAGAGGCCGATGGTGAACGTCCGGGACGCGGCGGCGGTGACGTTCCCGGCCCGGTCGGCGACCACCGCGACCGCACCCGCGGGGTTGACCCACGCCGTGTACGTCACGCCGGGCGCGAGTGGCGCCGTCGGGCGCAGCGTCGCGGTACGGACGAGGCCGGTCGCGCAGTCGACCGTCGCGCCGCCCGCGTCCGCGCAGGCGAGCGTTGCGGGGAGGTCGGTACCGTTGACCCGGACGACGACGTTCACCGTCGTCAGGCCGCTCACGGCCTCGTCGAACGCCACGACGACCGCACCGGTGGCGGAGGCCGGCGGCGTGAAGGTCGCCACGGCCGGCCGCCGGTCGAGCACGATGTCGTCCGACACCGGAATGCTCTGGTTGCCCGTGGCGTCCCGGAACTGGACGTAGACGGTGCGGGCCCCGTCGAGGTCGGCGAGGTCCCACGCGACGATCGCGGTGACCGCCTGGTACGCGCCCGCCGGCGCCGCGTCGTTCCCGATCCGCATCTCGACCGCCGACGCCGGTGCCGTGACGGCCAGGGTCACCGCACGGGACGTGGCGTACGTCGCGCCGCCGTCGACGACGACGCTGCCGCCCGTCTCCTGCACGGATGCCGGCCGGACGACGGCCGCGACGGCCGCCGGCTCGTGCTCGAGCAGGTAGACCCAGCCCGTGCCGGGGTCACCGGCGACGGCAGCGAACCGGCCGGTCCGGGCGGCGTGCGTCACCACCTGGTAGCGCGTCCCGTCGACGGCGGTGACGCCGGCATCCGTCCGCAGGTGCAGCGTCCCGTCCAGCGCGACGTCGCCTGCCGCGAGTTGGTCCGCCCCGGCCGTCGTGACGTCGACCAGCAGGGTCGCGCCGCCGCCCGCGGTGTACGACCCGGCCACCGTGAGCGTGCCCGGCGTGCTGCCGGTGCCCGGCGAGACGGTGCCACCGGTCGCGCTCACCGGGACGTCCACCGTGCCCGCGCCGGCGAGCTCGCCGCCGGTGACCGAGACCGTCTGCCCCGCACCGGTCGTCAGGTGCGCGCTCGGGGCGTCGAGGACGGTGCTCCCCGCGGCCTGGACGTAGCCGCCCGTCGCGGTGAGCGTCGCGCCGGCGCCCACCGTGACGCGGCCCGAGTTGGTGAGCCGCGCCGACGTGGTGAGCGAGACCCCGGCGAGGGTGAGGTCGCCGTTCGTCGTGACCCGCGTGAGGTCGCGGACGAGCGAGGCGTTCGTGCTGTCGACGAGCGACGCCGAGGCAGCGTCGACCACGAGCGCGGCCGCGTTCGTCGTCAGGTGCGGGACGCCGAGCCGCAACGTGCCGCCGTGGGCGACGAAGGTGCCGCCGGTCAGCGTCTCGTTCGCGCTCGTGTAGTTGAGGACGCGGCCGTCGAGGTACAGCGCTCCCCCGTCGACGCGCACCGTGCCCTGGTTGTCGAACGGCACGCCGAACGTCGCCGTCCCGGCACCGGAGCGGACGACCGTGCCGGTGTTGAGGACGAGCGGCTGCGTTCCGCCGGCGCTGTTGTCGACGAGCGGGGTCGGCCCGGAGCCGGTGACCTGCCAGGTGCCGAGGTTGCGCACCACCGTCGCCGGCCCGGCGTAGAGGGTGTAACCGTTCGGCGACGACCACGTGACGGTGCCCTCGTTGACGAGCGACCGGCCGCTGTCGAGGTAGAGGTGCTGGGTGTTCGCGATCGCGAGTACGCCACCGGGCGCGACTCGGGTGATGCCGGCCTCGGTCATCCGGCCACCCGTCCACGACAGCGTGCCGGTGACGTCGACCGTGCCCGTCCCGCTCAGGAAGCCGGACGAGAGCACCGTCGTGCCCGCGACGGTCACGTCCCCGCTCGCGCGGACGGTCGCGCCCGAGACGGTCACGCCGTCGAGGGTGGCGCCGGAGAGGTCGTACGTCCCGCCGGAGAGCGTGACACCAGGCCCGAACGTCCCGCCGTGCGTCGCGCCGTCGTCGCCGCCCGAGAGCGTCGACCCGCCGGTGACCGAGTCCATCACGCCGTCGTTCGCGACCGCCACCGCGCGGGGCGTGGTCGCGGTCCCGGAGATCCTGCGGAACGTCGCGCCGGCGACGTTGCGCAGCACTGGTGGCTGCCCGGAGCCGGCGCCCAGGTAGATCCCGGTGACGACGGTGCCGGTGACGGTCCACGTGCCGGCGTTGCGGATGAGGACGCCGGGCGAGGCGTAGACGGTGTACCCGTTGCCGGGCGTCCACGCGACGGTGCCGTCGTTCGACAGCGTGCGCCCCTGGTCGAGGTACACCCAGCTGGTGGAGTTGGCGATCGACAGCGTGCCACCGGCCGCGATGTGCGTCGTGCCGGCGTCGGACATGTGCCCGGTGGTCCACGTCAACGTGCCCGCGACCTCGAACGTCCCGGCGCCGCCGAGCGTGCCCGACGAGAACGCCGTGGTGGTGCCGGCCGGGATCGTGACGGTGCCGGCGGAGCGGACCGTGGCGCCGTTGACCACGGTGCCGGAGAGGGTCGCGCCGTCGAGCGTGAAGGTGCCGGCCGGGAACGACGTGCCCGCGCCGAACGTGCCGCCGTGCGCCGACCCGTCGTCACCGCCGCTGAAGACCATCGAGCCGGCCAGCGCCTCGACCAGGCCGTCGTTGGCGACCCGCACCCCGAACGTCGTCGACCACGCACCCGACGTCCGGCGCAGGATCGCACCGGAGAGGTTGCGGAACACCGGCTTGGTGCCCGACGACGACTGGTCGTACAGACCGGTGACGTTCGTGCTGCTCACCGTCCACGTCCCCGCGTTGCGCACCACGACGTCCTGGTACGCGTAGAGCGAGTAGCCGCCGCCGGGCGCCCACGAGACGGCGCCGTCGTTCGACAGCGTGCGGCCCGGGTCCAGATACAGGTGCATACCCGTGTTGGAGATCGTCAAGGACGCGCCGGACGCGACGTGCGTCGTGCCGGTGCCCGACATCCGGCCACCGCTCCACGTGAACGCACCGGCGACCTCGACCGTGTCGGCGCCGCCGAGCACGCCGGACGACATCGTCGTCGTGGTGCCGACCGGCACCGAGACCGGGCCCGTCGCGTTGACCGTCGCGCCGGCGATCGTCACGCCGGAGAGGGTCGCGCCGGACAGGTTGTACGTCCCCGACGAGAAGGACGTACCGGTCCCAAACGTGCCGCCGTGCGTAGACCCGTCGTCGCCGCCGCTGAAGACCAGCGACCCGGCCAGCGCCTCCGCCAGGCCGTCGTTGGCGAACCGCACGCCGAACGTCGTGCTCTGCGCGCCCGACGTCCGGCGCATGACGGCACCGGCCAGGTTGCGGAAGATCGGCTTGGTACCCGAGGACGACTGGTCCGACATCCCAGTGCCGTTCGTACCGCTGACCGTCCACAGCCCGGCGTTGCTGACGACCACGTCCTGGTACGCGTAGATCGTGTAACCACCCGACGGTGCCCACGTCACCGTGCCGTCGTTCGACAACGCACGACCCGGGTCGAGATACAGGTGCGACCCACCGTTCGAGATGGTCATGGTCGCGCCGGACGCGACGTGCGTCGTGCCGGTGCCGGACATCCGGCCACCGCTCCACGTGAACGCACCCGCGACCTCGACGGTCCCCCCGCCGCCGAGCACGCCCGACGACAGGGTCGTCGTGCCGGTCGGCACCGAGACCGGACCCGTCGCGTTGACCGTCGCCCCGGCGATCGTCGCCCCGGACAGGGTCGCGCCGGACAGCGAGTAGGTCCCAGCGCCGAACGAGACGGCGGTGCCGAACGTGCCGGAGTGCGCCGACCCGTCGTCGCCGCCGGTGAGGCTGATGCTGCCGGCGTTCGCCTCGATCAGTCCGTCGTTCGCGACCCGGACGCCGAGCGTCAACGCCACGTTGCCGGAGGTCCGGCGGACGATGCCGCCGCTTTCGTTGCGGAACACCGGCGCCGTCCCGGTCCCTACGTTGTTGATGGCGGTCGAGAAGCTGCCGGAGACCGTCCAGACACCCGCGTTGCGGATCACCACGTCCTGGTAGGCGTTCAGGCTGTACCCGTTGGACGCGGTGAGCGACGCGGTGCCGTCGTTGGCGAGCGTGCGGCCCGGGTCGAGGTACAGGAACGCGTTCGTGTTGGCGATCGAGAGCGTCGCCGCGGACGTGACGTGCGTCGTACCCGTGCCGCTCATCCGGCCCGCCGTCCACGTCAGCGCGCCGGTGACGTCGACCGTGCCAGTACCGCCGAGGGTCGCGCCGGAGACCGTGAGCGTGCCGACCGACGACGAGGCACCGGTGTCGGTCACCGAGAGGGTGCCGCCGGATAGCGTGAGCCCGTTCGTCACCTCGAGGCTCGCGACGGACGTCGTCCCGGTGCTGTGCACGACGGTGACGCCGGCGGACGCGGGAATGCACGCGCGGTCCGCCGCGCCGGGCAGCACGTCGCCGGTCCAGTTCTGGGCCGTCCCCCACGCTGTGGTGCCGGCGCCGCCGTCCCACGTGATCGTGGCCCCGGCGCACTCGGTCGCGCTGGCCGGACCCGCCCAGCGGGCGAGGACGAACGCCACGGCCGCGAGCAGGAACACGCCCGCGCGCCCGGTGCGGCGGAACGTGGTACGGCGCGGCGAACCGCCCCCGGTCATGCTGTCCATCGAAGTCCCCTCCAGTGAGCCGGACGTCAGCGTGGTTCTGACTCGGCGAACGACACACAGATCACGGCGTCGTCGTTGATGTCATTAGTCAGGTACTGGTGGCCGCCCGGCTGGTCGTCGAGGAACGGGTCGAGGAGCAGTGCGGACGTCTCCCACTCGTCCGCGGTGCCCGACCAGACGAACTCCCCCCGGCCAACCTCTGACACGTGCGGGCTCGGTCGGCGGTCGACGAGTACCAGCTCGAGACGCTCGACACCGGTGATCGCGACCCCCGGCTCGGCGGTGAGCGTCCGCGTCCTGGTCGCCGGCAGGCCGGCGAAGACCGCACGCAACCAGACCACGGACTCACCGGACTCCGGCCTCAGCACCAGCACGCGGTCCGGACCGTCGTACCGCACGTGGCCCCCGACGCGGACCCCGCTCGTCACAGCGGTCCCTCAGGCGGAAAGTGTTGCCACGGGGTGTTCCAGTCGTCCCACGGGTTGTGGTCCCAGTGTGGCTCGTGCCACTTGTCCTGGGGGTGCCAGCGGTACTCGCCGCCGTTCGGGTCCCACCAGCTCCGCGGGTTGTTCGACCGCGATCCCTCGCGCCACTGCCACGTCTCGGGGTTGTAGCCGGGCGGTTTCGGCGCTTCGGCCGCTCTCGCCGCGCGGGCCGCCCGCGCCTCGGCAGCAGCCCCTTCGGTGACGACGGTCAGCAGGACGACACCGGTGATCTCGCCGCCCGTGTACCAGCCCGAGCAGTAGTTGACGACGTCGTCGACACCCATGAGCTGCCGGATCGCTCGGGTACCGCCGAACGTCACCGCGTCGCCCATGCCGGCGAAGAAGTCACCCGCCGTCTGGATCCAATCGAGACCGCTCGGGTCGATGAGGTTGATCGGGTCGCCCGCGACGTACTGGTACAGGTTGAAGCTCCGGCCGCCGAAGCCGGTCGGGTCCTTGGCGGTGAAGCGGCCGGTCGCCGCGTCGTAGTCGCGGCGGCCGAAACGGACCAGGCCGGTGTCCCGGTCGTACAAACCGCCGGCGAAGCCGAACGGCTGAAACCCTGGGTTGCTGTCGCTGACGACCTCCCCGAACGCGTCGTGGTCGAGTCGCTGGACGACCTCCCCGGTCGTCACGTTGACGACGGCATGGGGACTGCCGAGGTGGTCACTGACGATGCGATAGGTCACGCCGCCACGGACGACGAGCTCGGGAATGTTGCGCCGCGCGCCCCATACGAAGGTCGCGACCGTGGCTCCGGCGGCGTCCTGCTCGGCGAGCAACGTCGAGTCCTCGCCGTAGACGAACCGCTGGACCAGTGTCCCGTCGACCTTCTTGCCGATCCGGCGCCCCTTGGCGTCGATGACGTAGTCGATCGTGGTCCCGGACGGCTGGGTGACCTGCGTCAGGTTGCCCAGGCGGTCGTACGTGTACGAGGTCGTCCCGGACGGCGTGGTCCTGGTTGCGAGGTCCCCTGCCGCCGTGTAGGAGTAGGTGGTCGTCCCGTAGCGGGTCAGGCGGTCCTGCGCGTCGTAGTCGGCCGTGACGGTCCCGAGCGTGGTCGCCGCGCTGAGCCGGTTGCCGTTGTCGTCGTACGTGTACGTGACGACCGGCACGCCGCCGTTGGTGACGCGGTCGAGCCGCCCCCGCGCGTCGAACCGGTACCCCTCCACCGTGGTGGTCCCGCTCACCGTGTCGGTCCGCTGGCTCACGCGACCCAGGCTGTCCCGGGCATAGTCGACGGCGTACACCGGGGTCGCGCCGCTCGACGCCGAGATCGACGTGAGCTCGCCGAACGCGTTGTAGCCGTTCGCCGTCGTCACGGTGCCGGCCGTCGTGCCGTTGAGGTAGCCGTTCGTGCTGTCCCAGCTCAGCGAGAGCGGACCCGCGGACGTGACGACGCCTTCGTTGTTGTACGTGAACGACGTCGCCGAACCGCCGTTCAGGCTCAGTGAGCCGGTCCGAAGGTCGGCGTTGAAGGTGTACCCGACGCTCGCGGCGGCCGTTCCGGTCGCCGTCGTGCCAGTGAGCAGGTAGCCGTCGTACGCAAGGTCGATCCGCTCGCCACCCGGAGCCTCGGCGCGGACAAGCCGTCCGGTCGACGGGGCGTACGTGTAGTCGTTGTCGCCGCGGTCGAAGCCGACCGTCGTCAACCGGCCCGCGTCGTCACGGTCGTAGTCGATGGTGCCGCCCGTCGGCAGGGCCACCGACGTGGTGAGGTGGTCGTCGTCGTACCCGTACGTCGTGTCGCCGGTACCGGTGACCACCGGCGGGCGGTACCGCTCGATCACCGAGCCTGCCGTGAAGTCGAAGTCGTGGGCCTCCCGGCCGGGCGGTGTGATCGACGTCTGGCGTCCGGCGCTGTCGTAGCCAAAGCCCGCAACCGTGCTGTCGGGCAGCGTCGCGCCGGTCATCCTGCCGGCGTCGTCGTAGGCGTAGGCGGTCGTGTGGAGGGGGCTCGCGTTCGACTGCACGAAACCACGCGCGTCGTACGTCACGGTCGTCGTCCGCGCGGTGGGACCGGTGCCGTCGGTGGCCGTCGCCAGGCGACCCCGCGCGTCGTAGGTGAACGTCGTTACCGCGAGCGTCCCGCGCTGGACGCTCACCACTTGCCCGTCGGTGTCGTACGTCGCGACCGTGGTGCGCCCCGTACCTGTCGTCGTCGTCACGGTCCGGGCCGCCGCGTTCCAGACGGTCGTGACGGTCTTGCCGTTGAGCGTCACCGAGTCGGTGAGCGTCGCCAGTGCGAGCGGGTTGGCGGGGTCGGTCAGGGTGACCGTCCGCGCCGCTGACGTCGTGACGCTCCGGCCGCCCGGCGTCGTCACCGTCACCTGCTCGGGGACCGGGTCCTGCATCCCCCACCGCGGGTCGGGGCCGAGCCGCCGGGTGCTGACGGTGCCGTCGGGGTCGGTCACCCGGACGACACCGTCGCTGCCGAGGATGGAGGTGCTCGTGTCGCCCGCGGGCGTCGTCGCGGTGCGCACGATCCCCGCCGACGACGCCGACGTGGCGTACGTCGTCACCCGCCCCTCGGCGCTCGTCGCGGTGACCTGCGAGCCGGTGGGCGTGTTGGTCCGGGCCAGCGTCGTCGACTTTCCGTCCGGTCCGTCGTCCAGCGTCAGCCGGCCGAGGCCGTCGTACGTGAACGTCGACATCGCCGTGTCCGGCGTCGTGAACGTCGCGAGCAGCCCGCCCGCCTGGTACGTGAGGCCGTACGACTCGCTCGCCGGGTTGGCGACCGCCGAGACGTAGCCGTCGGTACCGACAGTCAACGTCGTCTGGTCTCCGTACGGCGACAGGATGCCCGTGGGCGTGCCGTCGGCGGCGCGCTCGATCGTCGTGAGGTTGCCGAATCGGTCCTCGACCCGGATCAGCCGGCCGGCGCCGTCGTACCCGAACGTCAGCCGCACCGCGTTGGTGAGCGCGTCGAGCGTCCGCAGGTGGCGGCCGGTCGCGTCGAACTGGAAGACCTCGGAGCCGTCCGAGGACGGCACGATGATGTCGCCCGCGGAGATGCCGGGGAGCGGCGGGACGATCCGGCGGACCCGGAAGCTGCCGGTGTCGGCGATGTAGACGTTGCCGTCCGGCGCGACCGTGACTCCCTGCGGGTCGCGGATCTGGGCACGGGACGGGAGCCCACCGTTGCCGGTCGAGCCCGCGATGCCGGTGCCGGCCACCGTCACGACGACGCCGTCCGTGGTGAGCGCGCGGATCCGGTGGTGCAGCCGCTGCGCGACGTACAGCCGCCCGTCCGACGGGTCGACCGCGAGCGCCGTCGGGTAGCCGACCTGCGCCGCCGTCGCGGCGCCGCCGTCGCCGGTCGCGCCGGGTCCGCCGGTGCCCGCGATCGTCGTCACGACGCCGTCGCGACGGACGACCCGGACGCGGTTGTGGTCGGCGTCGGCGACGTAGACCTCGCCGTCCCTGGACAGTGCGACGTCGGTCGGGTGCGCGAGCGCGGCCTGCGGGCCCGGCAGCCCGTCGCCTAGACCGTCAGCGGGCGCCCCGCCGCCCGCGACGGTCGAGACGGTGCCGTCGGCGTCGACCCGGCGGACCCGGTCGTGGCCGGTGTCGGCCACGTACACGACGCCGCCGGGGCCGGCCGCGAGGCCGAGCGGGGACGCGACGCGCGC
>CBQZLL010000075.1:0-11871 GCA_967749945.1 uncultured Frankiaceae bacterium | reverse complement strand
GCCCGCCCCCGTCCCGCTAGGGCCGCCGCTGCAGCATCTCGGCGACGAGGAACGCGAGCTCCAGGCTCTGGCTCGTGTTGAGCCGCGGGTCGCACGCGGTCTCGTACCGGCCGGCGAGGTCGGCGTCGGCGATCTGCTCCGCGCCGCCGAGGCACTCCGTCACGTCCTCGCCGGTCAGCTCGACATGTACGCCGCCGGGCCAGGTCCCGAGCGCGCGGTGCACCTCGAAGAACCCTCGGCACTCGTCGAGTATCCGGTCGAAGTGGCGGGTCTTGTAGCCGTTCGACGACTCGACGGTGTTGCCGTGCATCGGGTCGCAGGCCCAGACGACGGTCCGGCCCGCCGCGCGCACGGCCTCGACCAGCGGCGGCAGCAGGTCGCGTACGCCGTCCGAGCCGAGCCGCGTCACGAAGGTGAGACGCCCCGGCTCGTCGTCGGGGTCAAGGCGTTCGGCGAGCGCGAGCGCGTCGGCCGGTGTCGCGGACGGACCGAGCTTCACGCCGACCGGGTTGAGCACTCCGGCCAGCAGGTCGACGTGCGCGCCGCGCACGTCGCGGGTGCGCTCGCCGATCCAGAGCATGTGCGCACTCGTCGCGACGTCCTCGCCCGAGGCCTGCTCCTTGCGGACGAGCGGGCGTTCGTAGTCGAGCAGCAACGCCTCGTGCGACGCGTACAGCTCGACCTCGTGCGCGGTCGGCATCGCGGCGAGGTCGATGCCGCAGGCGCGCATGAAGTCGAGCGCGCGTTCGATGGCGTCGGCGAATTCCTCGTACCGCCGGCCCGCGCTGCTGCGCCGGACGAAGTCCTGGTTCCACGCGTGCACCTGCCGCAGGTCCGCGAAGCCGCCGGTCGCGAACGCGCGGAGCAGGTTCAGCGTGGCCGCGGCCTGGTGGTACGCCGTGAGCATCCGCCGCGGGTCGGGCGTCCGCGCCTCGGGCGTCGGCGTGAGGTCGTTGACCGCGTCGCCGCGGTACGACGGCAACGTCACCCCGTCGCGTACCTCGACGGCGGCACTGCGCGGCTTGGCGAACTGCCCGGCGATCCGGCCGACCTTCACAACCGGCACCGACGAGCCGTACATGAGGACGACGGCCATTTGGAGCAGCGTCTTGAGCTTGTCGCGGATCCCGTCGGCCGACAGCGCCGCGAACGTCTCCGCGCAGTCGCCGCCCTGCAGCAGGAACGCCTCGCCGCGCTCGACCGCCGCGAGCCGCGACTTCAGCGTGCGGCACTCGCCCGCGAACACCAGCGGTGGCATCCGGCCGAGCGTCTCGACGACCTCGCGGAGCGCGACGGCGTCCGGCCACGCGGGCTGCTGCGCGGCGGGCAGGTCGTCGACGGACACGCCCACGAGCCTAGTGGGGGCGCACGTGACGCCCCGCGTACGAACCGCGCTCAGGACATCGCGACGACGCCGGGAAGCTGGAACAACCCGCACCCGAGCCCCGGCGGGGACCACACGCGCCGCCCCGCGACCGTTCCCGTCCACGCCACGCGGCCCCCCGACCCATTCGCGTCGTAGCGAACCGACACATCGTCGCCGTCACGCGCTCCCCACGCGGCACGACACGACCACGAGCCCGCGAGGCTCTCGTCCGTGACGGTCCCCGAGAGCCGCACGTCCCCGCCCAGCGCGACGCTCCGCCCCGACAACGTCACGCCGGAAGCCGCCCGCACGATCTCACCGGCGAAGGTCTCGTCGACTGTGGCGCACGACCCGTCTCGCGAGCAGGTGACGCTAACCATGCGCACGGTGCCGGGCGCGCGGCTCTCGGCGCCGAACGCGAGGAAGGCGATCGACCCGATCCGGTCCCGCCCGAGCACGACACCCGTCACCGTCCGGCCGGCCAGGTACCGCGTCGACTGTCGCGCCGCGGACGCACCGGCCGAACCAGGCGATGCGAGCAACGCGACGATAATGACCGAACGGATCGCTGTCATGCCAGCCGACCGGTGCGCCGCCCGTCGACCACCGCCCGTCGCCTGGTAGCGAGATATGCGACCATGGCCGGATACATGAACACCCAGAACGCGAGCAGCCAAGCCTGGTGACGCCGCGTCCGCAGGACGTCCAGATACAAGACCGCGCCCAGCGCGGTATTTACGACGTAGACAACCACGAACAACTTCACGTGCGCCTGCTTCCGCAGTCCGACGCGCCGTTCCCCTGCTTCGAGCAGGTGTACTTGAACTGCCGAGATGACCGCTTGGGATGGACGCTGAACAGATATCCGTTCAGCAACTGGACCGTCCCGTCGGCTTCGCTCCAGTAGTTACCGACCGGCGGCGCGTAGTTGTTGATGACGAACGCGCTAGGCGGATCGAACGCAATCTCGACCTTCGCTGTCTCCCACTGGATGCCCGTCGCCGCGACGAAGTCGTTGCCGAAGAACAGGGTCTGCGTCTCGGTGTGCAGCGGTGAATGCTTGGACGAACTCGCCAGGAACGATCCCGCGTTGCTGACCGCCTCGATATAGATTGAGCCCGTGAACGTCGCCCGCGGCTCGTAGCAACGCGCGTGCGAGGCGCCCGGGTGCGCCCAGCGGAAGTCGTGGATGCCGGCGTACCCGAATATCCAGAACGTGTTAAAGGAAGGCCCGTCGTAGGTTTCGAGCGTCGTGAAGTGATCGAAGAGAGCAGCGCAGTAGACCTTGGGCTTGGCCGCCGCGTCGATTCCCCACCGTGCAGTGTCGCGCCCATTCGTGACCGCTCCAGAGATCGACGCGTTCGCCGGTTCCGAGCGAACATCTGGAAGCGTCGCCCCTTCTCCATCGTCCACGAGGTCGACGGCGACGGTCTGCGTCTCCGGCGCGACGGCACCACCGGGTGAGGCCGCCGGGACGAGCGCGATCGCGAGCGCCACGACGCCGACAACGGCGTCGATGACGTCGTCTCCCGCGGGCTGGTCGCGCCACTCGGTCATCATCTGCGTTACCGCACTCGACAACCGCGGCACGCGATCGGCAAGGGGCACCGTCGCCGTCTCCGCGATGATCGCGTCGAGCGCCGACTCGACCTCCGGCGCGGCAACCTCGGACGCGGCGACCTGTACCGCCTCGCAGACCGCGGCGGCACCGAGGGCGCAGGAGTCGGAGCCCGACCTGGCAAGACTGGCCGCGGCGGCCTGCGCAATAGGCCAGGCATCGCACGTCACGCCGAGCACACAGGTCTCGGTCGTCACGTTGTCGAGGCGGTAGCCCGACGAAAGGGTGGCGGCGAACCGTTCGGATGACCCGGGACCGAGCACATCCATCAGTTCGAGGACAAGGCCGGAATACCGCAGACAGACCGACGCCTCCGCATCGGTCGCCGAGGGACACGTGGCACTCGGCGGCGCCGCGAGTGCCCTCGGGACTACGAACGACGTCGCGACCATCGTGGCGACTCCGACGCTGCCGAGCAGGCGACGCGGCCCGCAGTGTGTTGCGGGTGTAGGACTCAAACGCATGTACGCAAGGTACTTTACGTCCATAAAATGGACAATACGGCCCATGTTTGCCTGCGGCGCGAACGGGCCGCTCACCCGAAGAAGACCTCGGCCTCGGCGTAGAGGTCAGGCGTCACGAGCTTCAGCTCCCTCGTCGCCTCGGACAGCGGCACCTGGACGATGCGGGTCGCCTGCAGCGCACTCATCGTGCCCCACGCGCCGTCGTGCACCGCGTCGATCGCGTGCAGGCCGAAGCGCGTCGCGAGCACTCGGTCGAATGCCGTCGGCGTCCCGCCGCGCTGGATGTACCCGAGCACGGTCGCCCGCGCCTCCTTGCCCGTACGCGCGGTGATCTCCTCTTCGAGCCGCGCGCCGATGCCCTGCAGCCGGACGTGCCCGAACGCGTCCCGCGCGCCCTCCTTGACCGCCATCGTGCCCTCGACCGGCAGCGCGCCCTCGGCGACGACGACGATCGGCGAGTAGTGCGTCTGGTAGCGGTGCTCGATGTACGCGCACACCTTCTCGATGTCGAACGGCCGCTCCGGGATGAGGATCACGTTCGCGCCGCCGGCGAGCCCGGCGTGCAACGCGATCCACCCGGCATGCCGGCCCATGACCTCGACGATGAGGACGCGATGGTGCGACTCGGCCGTCGTGTGCAGGCGGTCGATCGCCTCCATCGCGATGTTGACCGCGGTGTCGAAGCCGAACGTGTAGTCGGTGGCATTGAGGTCGTTGTCGATGGTCTTCGGCACGCCGACGACCTGGACGCCCTCGGCGTACAGCTTGTTCGCGACGCCGAGCGTGTCCTCGCCACCGATCGCGACGAGCGCGTCGACGCCGAGGTCGGTGAGCGTGCGCTTGATACGTTCGACACCGTTCTCGACCTTGAACGGGTTGGTCCGCGAGGAGCCGAGGATGGTGCCGCCGCGCGGCAGGATGCCGCGGACCTCGGCGACGGTGAGCTGCGAGGTGTCGTTCTCCAGGGGCCCGCGCCAGCCGTCGCGGAACCCGACGAACTCGTAGCCGTAACGCTCCACGCCCTTGCGGACGACCGCGCGGATGACGGCGTTCAGGCCGGGGCAGTCGCCCCCACCGGTGAGGACCCCGATGCGCATGGGCCGACCCTATTAGGGTCGCTGGCATGACGTTCTCGATCGTGGCCCGTGACGGTGACGAGTGGGGCGTGGCTGTCGCGTCGAAGTTCCTCGCGGTCGGCGCGTACGTCCCCGCCGCGCGGGCCAACGCCGGCGCCCTCGCGACGCAGGCGAACGCGAACCTCGGCTACCGGCCCGACGGTCTCGCCCTGCTCGCGGATGGTCGCGAAGCGGCGGGCGTCGTCGACGCACTCGTGGACCCCGACGAGGAACGCGACCACCGCCAGGTCGGCGTCGTCGACCATCGCGGCAACGGCGTCTCGTACACCGGGTCGAAGTGCATCCCGTGGGCGGGCCACCGTACCGGCGAGGACTACGCGATCCAGGGCAACTGCCTGACCGGTCCCGAGGTCGTGGAGGCCGCGGAGCGCGCACTCGCCCGGGCGGGCGGCCCGTTGACCCGGCGGCTGTACGCCGCGTTGTCCGCCGCCGACGAGGCGGGTGGCGACAAGCGCGGCCGGCAGAGCGCGGCGATCCTCGTGGTCAAGGAAGGCTCGGGGTACGGCGGCCTCTCCGACGTGCTGGTCGACCTGCGGTGCGACGACTCCCCCGCGCCGATCCCGGAGCTCGGCCGGCTGCTCGACCTGCACGACCTGTACTTCGGCAAGCCCGACCCCGCGACACTGATCCCGTTCGACGAGCTACGTGGCGAGATCACCACGCTGCTCGCCGAACTCGGCTACCGCGGCGACGCCGCGTGGGACACCTGGCTCGGCACCGAGAACTACGAGGAGCGCGACGTACCCGGGTTCGTCGACCCGGTCGTCCTCGACCGGCTCCGCGCGCAGGCCAAGGGGTGACCACGGTCCTCGCGATCGACGCGGGGACGACGGGCGTCACCGCGCTCGTCGTCGACGAAACCGGCGACGTCGTCGCGCGCGGGTACCGCGAGTTCCCGCAGCACTTCCCCGAGCCCGGGTGGGTCGAGCACGATCCGGACGAGATCTGGCACGCGGTCCTCGCGGCATGCCGCGCCGCGCTCGCCGCGAGCCCCGAGCCGCCCGTCGCGGTCGGGGTCACCGACCAGCGCGAGACGGCGGTGCTCTGGGACCGCGCGACCTTGCGCGCTCCGCGCCGCGCGATCGTCTGGCAGGACCGGAGGACCGTCGCGATCTGCGACCGGCTGCGCCCCTACGAGGAGCGGGTGAGCGAGCTGACCGGACTGCGGCTCGACCCGTACTTCACCGGAACGAAGCTGACCTGGCTCGCCGAGCACGACCCGGCATCGTGGGCCGGCGTCGTCGCTGGCCAGACCGCGATCGGCACGGTGGACGCGTACGTCCTGGCCCGTCTGACCGGGGGCGCTATACACGCGACCGAGCCGTCGAACGCCTCACGCACCCTCCTTTACGACATCGCCAAGGGTGGGTGGTCCGAGGAGCTGTGCGACCTGTTCGGCGTGCCGCTCTCCGCGCTCCCCGAGGTCCGGCGGACGAGCGGCGACTTCGGGCGCACCGACCCGGCGTCGTTCCTCGGGCTCGACCTGCCGGTCAGCGGGATGGCGGGCGACCAGCAGGCGGCGCTGTTCGGGCAGGCGTGCTTCGCCCCGGGCGAGAGCAAGTGCACCTACGGCACGGGCTCGTTCGTCCTCGTCAACACCGGATCGACGATCGTCCGCTCGACGGCGGGACTGCTCACCACCGTCGCGTGGGACCTTGGCGGCGGGCTCGTCTACGCGCTGGAGGGCGCGGTGTTCGTCACCGGCGCAGCGGTGCAGTGGCTGCGCGACGGACTCGGCGTCATCGCGTCGGCAGCGGAGTCGGAGACGCTGGCGCGCAGCGTTCCCGACACCGGCGGCGTGTACTTCGTGCCCGCGCTCACCGGCCTCGGCGCGCCGGACTGGGACCCCGACGCGCGCGGTCTCGTTATCGGCATCACCCGCGGCACGACGGCGGCGCACCTGACCCGCGCGACGATCGAAGCGATCGCCTACGAAGTGCGCGACGTCGTCGACGCGATGACCGGCGAGGGCGAGGTGACGCTCGCCGAGCTGTCCGCCGACGGCGGCGCCAGCGGCAACGACCTGCTCTGCCAGCTCCAGGCCGACCAGCTCGGCGTTCCGGTACGACGGCCGCGGGTACGCGAGACGACCGCGTTGGGCGCGGCGTTCCTCGCGGGCCTCGGCGCGGGCGTGTGGTCGTCGACCGACGAGCTGCGCGACACGTGGCGGCTCGACGCGCGGTTCGCGCCCGAGCCGGGTGCCCGCGACGACGGGCGGCACGCCCGCTGGCGTGCCGCCGTCGCGCGGTCGCGGGGCTGGGCCGGCGTCTAGTGCCTGTCCCCCGGACCCGTCGCCTGCTGCGCGGGAGACGGGCCTAGGAGACGAGGTAGCGCTTGTTCGACGCGTTCTGCGGCGACCCGCCGCAGAAGTTGCCGAAGCCCGTCCCTGTCGTCGTCGTGACGATCGTGCCCTCGGTCGCCGGATGGGTGTGCGGCGAGCCCGCGGTGCTGCCGTTGGCCGCGACGTGCACCGCGGTGCACAGGAACACGACGTAGCCAGGCCATGGCCCGCCAGGGCAACCGGCCTTGAAGTTCGGCGGCAACGGGCCGAGCGGGTTGAAGAACCGGCCGCCGTCGTCGTGGCTGAAGAAGATCTCGTCGGCGCACGGCCCGAAGTCCGGGGAGACGCATGCGCTGTCGCCGTTGTTGTCGAGGCAGACCTGGAACGCGACCTGCGTCCCGCTCACGTCGTCGGTCACGCCGACCGCCGGGTCCGGCTGCGGGCTGAAGCTCACGCAGCCGCCGCCGATCCCCACGCCGGTCACGCCGTTGCAGGTGAGGACGCCGTCGTCGACGGCGGCCGGCTCGCCGGCGTTTTTGACCACGACCGTTCCCGATGCGGTGTACGAGGCCTGCCTGACCTCGCTGGCGGCGTGGCTCGGGCCGACGAACGACGCCAGCGTGGCGAAGGCGGCGACCGCCATGATGGTGCGGTATCCCACGATTCCCTCCCGGGTACGTTGTCCGCGCGCCCGGGGGTGCCGGTCGTCCGGACCAGCGGCGCGTGATGACCCAACGCCCGTTTTGTCTGGTTGTCAACGACCGCGCCCGCTTTTCGGTGATCGGTGCCGATCGAGCGTTAGGGTCGTCGCGTGGAGGACGCCGCGCGGCTGCTGCGCCAGACCCAGCTGTTCACCGGGATCGACGAGGCCGCGGCCGGAGAGGTCGCGCGGCGACTCGTCCGGCGGACGTTCCGGCGCGGGCAGCCGCTGTTCCACCAAGGCGATCCGGGCGACGCCCTCTACGTCCTCGTCGACGGCGCGGTGGCGGTCGTCGTGATCAGCGAGAACGGCGATCGGATGGTCCTCACGACGCTGCACCCGCCCGACGTGCTCGGCGAGATCTCGCTACTCGACGGCGGGCGGCGTTCGGCGGGCGCCGAGGCGGTCGACGAGACGACCGTGCTCGTACTGTCGCGCGCGGTGTTCGTCGACCTGCTCCGCGACCAGCCGTCGCTCGCCGAGCCGTTGCTCCGCTCGCTCGGCGGACTCGTCCGGCGACTGTCCGAGCAGGCGAGCGACTTCGTCTTCCTCGACCTGCCCGGACGGGTCGCCAAGGTGCTGCTCCGCCTTGCGGAGGACACCGGGCCCGAGATCCGCGGCGTTCCGGTCGAGATCGCGGTGACCCAGGGCCGGCTCGCCGAGATGGCCGGCGGCTCACGCCAGTCGGTGAACCAGATCCTCCAGACGTTCCAGCAACGCGGCTTGCTGGAGGTCCAGGGCCGCCGGGTGCTCATCGAACGTCCCGACCTGCTCCGCCGCCGGGCCGGCCTCTCGGGCTAGTGTCGCGCTAGTAGGGCTTGGCGAAACGGCCCGGATCGGTTCGGCCGTCCCAGAACTTCGTGATCTTGGCGAGGTTGTGCACCAGATGCGTGCAGAACATCGCCAAGATCACGAGATGTGGACTGGCGAAGCACGCCGCGACGAGCGTTTCGCCAAGCCCTACTAGTGTCGCCTAGGTCGTCCGCGGCGCGGGGACCAGGTCGAGCACCGCAGCGACGACGTCGCGCTGCGGGACGGTCTTCTCGAGGACGAGCGACGCGCCCGCCTCCAGCGCCTGCTGGACGATCGGGACGGTCGCGTACGCGCTGAACACGATGATCTTGGTACCGGGGCTGACCTCGAGGATCCGCGGGAGCGCCTCGAGCCCGTCGGTGCCCGGCATCATCACGTCGAGGATCACCGCGTCGGGCTTGTGCGTCTCGGCGGCGGCGACGGCGTCGGAGCCGTTCGCGGCCTCGCCGAGGACTTCGAACTCCGGATGCAGCTCGAAGGTCAGCCTCAGCAGGTCGCGCATGGACGCGTCGTCATCGACGATCAGCAGCCCCACGCGCGCAACCGCGTCCATAGACCCTCCAACGATCCGGTGTGGCCAAGACTAGCGGGGTGGCGCGCTCCCCGTGGTCAGAACCGTCGTGCCCGTTCCCTGAGCGGTCGAGCGGGCTAACCAGCGCGCCGCTGCGGACCGGGCGAGGACGACACCATCGCTTCGTGCGCGGCAGCGCGGGCGTCCTCGATGTCCGCCTTCGCCTTGGTGGCGTACGTATCGACGTACTCCTGGCCGGAGAGCTGCATGAGCTCGTACATGATCTCGTCGGTCATCGAGCGCAGGACGAACCGGTCGTCCTCCATCCCGGCGTACCGGGAGAAGTCGAGCGGCTTGCCGATCCGCATGACGACCGGCATCAGCCTTGGCAGCACCTTGCCGGGCGGCTGGATGTCGAACGTGTTGACCATCGCGCACGGGATGACCTTGACGTCAGCCTCCAGCGCCATCCGTGCCACGCCCGTCTTGCCCCGGTACAGCCGCCCGTCGGGCGATCGGGTGCCCTCGGGGTAGATGCCGAGCAGCTTGCCCTCGGCGAGCACCCGCTTGGCCGTGTCGAGGGCGGCCTGGGACGCCCGCCCGCCGGAACGGTCGACGGGCACCTGGCCGACACCCCTGAAGAACCCCGCCTTGAGCCGCCCTTTCAGCCCGCGGGTCGTGAAGTAGTCGCTCTTGGCCAGGAAGGTCACCCGCCGCGGCACGACGAGCGGCAGGAAGATCGAGTCGGAGAACGACAGGTGGTTGCTCGCGAGGATCGCGGGGCCCTCACCGGGGATGTGCTCCAGCCCCTCGACCTTCGGGCGGAACAGGGTGCGCAGGATCGGGCTCAGGATCGCTTTGACAATCCAGTACCACACCCGGCTGGCCCCGCTTCCGTCGGCTCAGCGACCGACACTACGGAACACCGGTGCGTCGCGTCCACACGACGCCCATGCGACGATGAGGCGGACCGAGCGGGGAGGTGTCGTTTCAGTGCCCGTCCAGCCAGGAAGCGAGCCGTTCGCGTACGACGGCGGCAAGGTCGGCGCGCTCATGGTGCACGGCTTTACCGGGTCGCCGTACTCGATGCGCCCGTGGGGCGAGTACCTCGCCGAGAACGGCCTGGCCGTGCTCGGGCCACGCCTGCCGGGCCACGGCACGCGCTGGCAGGAGATGAACCTCACCCGCTGGCAAGACTGGTACGGCGAGGTCGAACGTGGGTTCGACACCCTGCGCGGCAGGTGCGACCAGGTCTTCGTCATGGGCCTGTCGATGGGCGGCACGCTCTCGTTGCGGCTCGCCGAGGAGAAGGGCGACGACCTCGCGGGCGTCGTCACGGTCAACGCCTCGCTGCTGACGTTGCGCAAGGACGCGAAGATCCTCCCCTTCCTCGCGAAGTTCGTGCCGTCGGTCAAGGCGATCGGCGACGACATCAAGAAGCCCGGCGTCACCGAGCAGGCGTACGACCGCACGCCGCTCCGCGCCGCCGCCTCGCTCGCCAAGCTGTGGCGCGTCACCCAGGCCGACCTCGGGAAGATCACCCAGCCGCTGCTCGCGTTCCGCTCGGCCGAGGACCACGTCGTCGAGCCGGCGAGCGGCGCGTTGCTGCTCTCCGCGGTCGGGTCGACCGACGTACGTGAGGTGATCCTGCAGAACAGCTACCACGTCGCGACCCTCGACAACGACGCGCCGTTCGTCTTCGAGGAGAGCCTGGCGTTCGTCCGTGCCCACGTAGGCGCGAAGGCGTAGCCGTGGGCGAGGGGTGGAGCGAGCCGCCGCGCGACGGGCCCGTCCGTCCGGCGCCACAGGGCGCCCGCGCCAACGCCGTTCCGCCGCCCGCCGGGTGGGTCGCGCTCGTCGAGATCGACCACCGGGTGTCGCAGGCGTTGCTCGACAGCCTCGAGGACGCGGGCGTCGCCGCGTACGCCGAGCCGCAGCCCGTCACGACGCCCGTCGACCGGCTGTACGTCGACGCCGCCCGGCGCGACCTGGCCGAGGCCGTCGTCGCCGCGGAGCTGCCCGGGCTGCTCGGGGAGCTGGCGCCGGAGGAGCCGGAGGTCGACCCCTTCGACGCGATCGTCGCGGGGTGGGACGCCGTACCCGAGGCGCCGCTGTGGCCGGAGTCCGAGGACGTCCTGCCGGCACACCGGCCGGAGACCACCGACGAGCCCGGGCCGGCGGTGGTCCGGGCGCCGCTGCCCGAGGACGAGCACTTCGTCCCGCCGCCGATCGCGCCCCCGCCGCCCGCGCAGCCGATCACGCGCTACGCCGTGACGGCCGTCGCGCTGGGGCTGTTCGTCCTCGTCGGGCTGCCGTTGCTCGGCACGTCGCCTTCGCAGGTAACCTCCGTCCTCGGCACCCTGGCCGTGCTCGGCGGGTTGGGGACGCTGATCTGGCGGATGCGCGATGGCGCGTCGGTCGACGACGGGCCCGACGACGGAGCGGTGTTGTAGGTGGATCACAGCGAGTCGGTGGAGATCACCGGCCACCTGATGGACTCCGGCGTGCTCGCCCGGGTGCTCGACGACGTCCTCGAGTACGGCGGCGACTACGTCATCGACCGGCTCGACCTCGGCCGTACGCACGACGACGAGTCGCACGCACGCATCACCGTCGCCTCGGAGTCTGAGGAAGTGCTCCAGCGGATCCTCATGCGCATCCAGATCCACGGCGTCAACCAGGTCGACCCCGGCGAGGCGCTGCTGCGGGCAGCCGACCGCGACGGGGTGTTCCCCGAGGACTTCTACTCGACGACGAACCTCGAGACGTCGGTCCGCGTCGACGGCAAGTGGCTCCCGGTCGAGCACCCGGAGATGGACTGCGGCCTCGTCGTGACCGACGGGCGGGTCCGTACGGTACCGGTCAGCGACGTGCGCGCCGGCGACCTCGTCGTCTGCGGCGCCAAGGGCGTCAAGGTTGCCCTCCCCCGCCGCGAGTCGGTCGAGACTGCGGGTGGGGGGGTGGGTGGCTTCGAGTTCATGT
>CBQZLL010000074.1:0-11903 GCA_967749945.1 uncultured Frankiaceae bacterium | reverse complement strand
CACAACCAGGCGTCGCGGCGCTTGCGGTCCTCGGCGAGCAGCTTCGTCCCCGCGGGAGTGGCGGCGAAGAGCACCTGTCGCCTGTCGCGCGGATGCGCGGTCCGCTGCACGAGTCCGAGGTCTTCGAGGGCTGCGGTGATCCGGGTCATCGACGGCGGCTGTACGTGCTCCTGCGCGGCCAGCTCGCCGAGCGGCAGGGCGCCCTCACGGTTGAGGGTCGCGAGCGCCGAGATCTGCGACGCGGTGAGCCGGTCGTCGACGCGTTGCTGGCGCAGCCGCCGCCCGAGGCGCATGACGGCCATCCGGAGCTGGCTGGCGAGGACGGGGTCGAGGGTCGTCGGCACGATCGTTAGCATAACTCATGACTCTTGCTAACGAAAGTTGGCCCCTACCTCATGCCCTGGGCGCGGACCTCCAGCGGGGGCTGCACCGGCACCCGGATGACGAACGTCGAGCCCTCCCCTACGACGCTCTCGACGTCGACGGTCGCACCGAGCGCGGTGCAGACCTGGCGGACGATGTAGAGGCCGAGGCCGAACCCACCCGTCGACCGGACGTTGGCGTGCTCGAGCTGGACGAACCGGTCGAAGATCCGTTCGCGGTCGACCTCGGGGATGCCCGCGCCGTGGTCGGTGACCCGGATCTCGACCGTCTGGTCGACGAGGCTCGCACTGACCTCGATCGGGGTGTCGGGCGGCGAGAACTTCACCGCGTTCGCGACGAGGTTGCCGACGACCTGGATGAGCCGGCTGCCGTCCGACATGACCTCCGGCAGTCCCGGCGCGGCGTCGAGCGTCACCACGCGGTCAGGCGGCGCGAACTGCGGGACGGTCTCCGCGAGCATCGCCGGCATGGTGACCGGCGCCAGGTTGAGCCGCAGCTCGCCGCGCTGGATGACGGACAGGTCGAGCAGCTCCTCGACGAGTGCGGCGAGTCGCGCGGCCGAGTGCTGCGTCCGGTGGACGAGCCCGAGGACGCCGTCGAGGCCGAGCGACTCGGAGTAGCCGATGATGGTGTCGGTGTAACCCATGACCGCGGTCAGCGGCGTACGCAGCTCGTGGCTCACCATCGCGACGAAGTCGCGGTGCCGCTGGTCGAGCTCCTGCAGGCGATGGACGGCGGCCTGCTCGCGGGCGTAGAGGCGGGCGTTCTGCACGGCGGCCGCGACGATCGGAGTGAACGACAGGAGCAGAACGCGGTCCTCTTCACCCCACGCGTCCGGGACCGGCGAGTCGATCTGCAGGACGCCGATCGGCTTGCCCTCGGTGATGAGCGGGACACCGAAGTACGCGATGACGCCGGCCGACACCGACCGCTTCCTGCGCTCCTCGGTGACGCTCGGGTCGGTGTGGATGTCGGCGATGTAGACCGGCTCGCTGGTCGCCGCGATCTTGCCCGACACGCCCTCGCCGACCCGGATCCGCATGCTCATCGCCTCGGGCGTCGCGGGCGGGTCGGTCGCCGCGAACGAGATCCAGCCGTCCTCGTCGACGAGCGCGATCGAGCCGCCGCCGAACTCGAGGAGCTGCCGCAACGCGCTGAACGTCGCCGCCAGCACCGCGTCGAGGTCACGCTGCGCGGTGACCTCGCGCGCCAGGTCGAGGATGAGGCGGTAACGCGTGGCCAGCGCTTGCCGGGTCTCCACAGTGGCCACTCTGGCAGCATGAGCGCCGTCGCGCCGCATCGTCCATGGATCGAACGAGGTGTCCGCCGTTGTCCCGTCGCCCCGACCCGCCTCCGCTGCGGTCCGACGACGCGCGGACGATCCTCGTCGGGGTCGTGCTGTGGGGCGTCGCGCTGGTGCTCGCGGTGCTGTTCCGCGCGCGCCTGCGCGACGGCGGGCATCTCTGGTGGATCGCGACGTGCGCGTTCGGCTTCGGCCTCGGCCTGGTCGGTCTCCGCTACACCCGGCGACATTCGCGACGGACTGGTGCCCCATCCGGTAACGTCGGCCGTCGCGAGCGGCGGTCAGGTGGATGAGCGGCAAGGCCGAGGACGTGCCGATAGCAGCGCTATCGGCACGGACGAGTACGCCGCCGATCGCCGCCTGGACGTCGCGCACCAGGGCGAACGTTGCCGGATGGGGCACTAGTCAGGACTGACCATCAAACGACAGGTCCAACGTCCCGAGAACCGCCCGGGCGGACTATGGCCGTTCGGCCCTCGCCGCAGCAAGGTTTCTCGTATGCCCTCACGTCGCGGGTTCACGCGATCACTGCGCGCGCTCGTACTGCCGGCTCTCGCCGCCCTCGCCAGCACCCAGCTCGCCGCCCCGGCGCACGCCGACGTGACCAGCGTCTCGTACGTCGTGACCTACGCCGCGCCGCCGACGGCCGACGACGTCGACATGCTGAGCTCGGTCGCGACCCAGGTGCACCCGTTCACGCAGATCGCCGCGGCCGCTGTCGTCCTGCCGGGCAACCTCGTCTCGCTGCTCCGCAACTTCCCCGGCGTCATGGGCGTCTGGCCGAACACGACGTACTCGCTGCTCGACTTCAAGGCCGACCAGAGCATCCACGCCGACCAGGCGTGGGGGACGTACACCGGCGGCCTCGGCTACACGGGTACCGGCTACACCGGCGCCGGCGTCGGCATCGGCGTCATCGACGCGGGCATCGACGGCACTCACCCCGACCTCTGCGGTGCGCCGGTGTTCTGCCATGGCACGCCGGTGAAGACCGTGCAGAACGTGAAGTTCGTCGGTGACACCGACCGTGCCGACCCGGTCGTGCCGGTCGAGAACGTCATCAGCACCGACAACACCAGCGGTCACGGCTCGCACGTCGCGGGCATCGCCGCGGGCTTCGGCACCGCGTCGAGCGTGCCCGGCCTGTACCAGGGCGTCGCGCCGGGCGCGAACCTCGTCGGCATGGGCACCGGCGAAGTCGTCGACGTCTTCAACGTCCTCGCCGGTTTCGACTACGCGATCTCGCACCGCCAGCAGTACAACATCAAGGTCCTCAACAACTCGTGGGGCCCCGGGGTGGGTACGCCGTACGACCCCGAGCACCCGGTCAACAAGGCCATCGACGCGGCGTGGAACGCCGGCATCTCGGTCGTCTTCGGCGCCGGCAACGACGGCCCGCGGACCGACTCGCTCAACGCGTTCTCGGTGAACCCGCACGCGATCTCGGTGGCCGCGACGAACAAGATCACGACTCACATGGCGTTCTTCTCGTCCCGCGGCGTGCCCGGCAGCCCGTTCTGGCACCCGACCGTCAGCGCGCCCGGCGAGAACATCGTCTCGGTGCGCTCGCTCACCGGCGCGACGACGCACGCGGGCGACGCGACGTCGGCGAACCCCGACCCGATCGCGAACGAGGACCTGCCGTACTACGGCAACGTCAGCGGCACGTCGATGGCGTCGCCGCACGTCGCGGGCGTGGTCGCGCTGATGCAGGACGCGGCGTTCCGGACGCGCGGCACGTACCTCACGCCGCAACAGGTCAAGGACATCCTCCAGAGCAGCGCGCAGACCGGCGTCGGCGCCGGCCTGCCGAACTACCAGCAGTACTCGATGGGCGCGGGCCTGGTCGACGCGGCAGCGGCGGCCGCCGCCGCGGCGGCCGGGACGGCTCCGGCGTACGACGACCACGTGACGTACGACGTCCGCTCGTTCAGCGGCACGGTCGGGCCAGCCGCCTTCATCCAGACGTCGGTGTTCGAGTCGACGTTCGCGGTGCAGCCGGGCGCGATCTCGCTCGACGTCATGACCGACTGGGCGACGCCGTACGCCGACGACATCGACATCACCGTCTACGACCCCGCGGGCAACAACCGCGGCAACACGCAGCTTGCCTGCGGCGGGCCGCAGCCGAACGGGTACTCGTCGTTCTGCTCGTCCGCACCCAACGAGCGGCTCACGTTCGTCGCGCCCGAGGCGGGCACCTGGCGGGTCGCCGTCGGCGGCTTCGTCAACACCACCGAGAACGTCCGCGGCCTGTGGTCGGCGGCGTACCCCGACGGCACGACACTGCCGCCCGGGCAGGCGCCGGCGTCGGTGACGCTCACCCCGTCCGGGACGACGTCGGTGCAGAGCCAGGCCGTCGCGCTGACGGCGACCGTTCGTGACGCGGCGGGCAACACGGTGCCCAACGTTCCCGTCACGTGGACCTCGGCGGGCGCGGGCACGGTCCGCAACGGCGAGCCCATCACCGCGGGCGACGGCGTCGCGGTCGCGAACGCGATCTCCGACGCGCCGGGCACGCAGACCGTCACCGTCACCGCAGGTGGCGTGTCGTCGTCGGTCACCGTGACGTGGGTCGGCGTCGTCCTGCCGTGCCCGACGTGCGCGACGGTCGTCAACACCGTCGGCAAGGCGAGCGGCGGCGGCTGGTACACGACCAACAGCAGCGTCAAGCGCAAGTTCGGCGTCAGCGCGGAGTTCAACCAGGGCGCGGCCGCGCCGGGCGGATCGGTGACGTACAACGACGGTAGCGGCACGGTCGTCAGCTCCGACGTCGTCGAGCAGTTCAAGCTCACCGACTCGAAGACCGCGGTCTTCTCGGGACCCGCGACCGTCAACGGCACCACCGGCTATCGCTACGAGGTCACCGTCGTCGACAACGGCGAGCCCGGGCATGCCGACACCTTCAAGATCGAGCTGAGCAGGCCCGGTGACCTGACGTACTCGTACACCGGGACCGGGACGCTCGGCGGAGGGAACATCCAGGTCCATACCGGCGGCTAGGTCTGGCCGTCCGGCCGGTGCGTGAGGCACCCACCGGAAGGCCCAGCCCCCGCTGAGACACCCCAAGCGGAGCGACCTCATGGGTCGGCGGCCGGCCGTTCATCGGCCGGCCGTTCCGCGTCACCACGCCTGCCTCGGTGCCCGTTTCTCGTGATCTTGGCGATGGTGTGCACCGTATGCGTGCAGAACCTCGCCAAGATCACGAAACCCGTGGGTCTACGGCGGGTCGAGCAGGGCTTCGTCGTCGCGGGTGCCACGCAGCGCGGCCTCGACGGCGTACCGCGACGGCCAGTCGCCGAGCCGCCAGGCCACGAGCCGGGCGATCCCGCGTGGCGTCCCGTCGACCGCCGCCGTGCCGCCCGCGAGCGACCACGCGACGGCGACTCCGTTGACGAGCAACGGGTCGTGTACGTCGACACCTTCGTCGGGTGCGCCGGGCGCGAGGTCGGCGAGCCGCGCGGTCGAGACCGGGGTACTCGTGACCCGCGCCTCCAGTGACGATGCGAGCGGGACGCCGAGCACGTCGGCAAGCGCGGCGCCCAACGTCACGTCGACCGGCAGCCACGGCCGGTCGCCCATCACCGGCAGCAGGTCGGGCCGGTCGACGGCGTACGCCTCGCCCGCCGGGACGACCGCCAGCGCGCCGCCGACCAGCGCGCGTACCTGCGCCGGGTCGAGCGGGACGTCGGCGCGGGCGAGCGCGGCGTAGATCGCGCGAACCTGCGGGAGCGTCGCCTCGCGGGTCGCGAGCCGGTCGGCGAGGTCGGCAAGACCGTTGTCCTCGAGCGCCTCGACGGTCGTCACGAGCCCGAGCCGCGCGACGACCCCGCGGGCCGCTGCGGGCACCGCGCCGACCCGGTCGTAGAGGCCGGTGAGCACGGCGTCGGCGTCCGGCGCCAGCAGGTGCCGTGGAGGGTGCAACGAGCCGTCGGCCGCAGGCAGCACCACGTTGGCGCGCAGCCACTCCAGCGTCTCGTCGTCGAGCTCGGTGAGGCTGGCGAGCACCTCCGGCCAGGCACCCGGCCGTACCTCCTCGAAGTCGCGCGGCGCCAGCCGCTCGACGACGCCGGCGGCGACGAGCACCTCCGGGCTGTACGTCGTGACGAGCGATGCGGCCGCGACCCCGAACGGGCTGTCGTCGCGTACCCACCCGACGACCGGGCTCCCCGGCAGCAGCAGCTCGTCGGCAGCGCGCAGCTCGCCGTCGTTCGCGGGCAACGCGAGCGACCCGAGCCACTCGCGGTCCCGCGCGGCACCGGGCTCGGCGGCGAGCAGCCGCAGTACGACGTCCGCGAGACCGCCCGGAGGAACGGGCGGGTCGTCGTCGAGCGACGCCTCGACCGCGTCCCGGAGGCCGTCGAGCAACGCACCCGGCTCGGCCTGCTCGGCACCTGCGCCGCGTAGTACCTCGGCCGCCCGGCCGGCACACGCGTCCGGATGCACCCAGCGCAGGGGCAGCCCGGCCGCCTCGCTCGCGGCGACGAGACCCGGGTCGGTCGGGATGAGCAGACCGCGCGGGCCGGTGACGGTGCGGCCGTCGGCGAGCGGCACCGGCAGCGCGCGCAGCGCGTCGCGGTCGGGCACGGACGCCAGTGCCGGGTAGAGGTCGGCCCACCAGTCGGGCTCGCGGTCCAGGCCGTGCAGCAGCTCGACGACGTCGGCCGTGTCGAGGACGCGAACGCCGAGGGCGGCGAGCGGTCCACGGCGGCGCAGCCACGCCGGGTCGAGGAGTTGCGGCAGGTCCAGGACACCAGTCACGGCGGCCGCCGCGCGGTCGAGGTCGGCGACCGCCGTCTCCTCGCCACGCCGTCCCTCGGGCAGCACGCGGGCCCCGGGCAACAACCGTCCCAGCGCGTCGCGCAACGCGAGGTCCACCGGTCCGGCGGGCAGCGTCGCGGGCAGCAGGTCGAGCAGTTCCGGCGTGGACGGCAACGACTCCAACAGCGCGACGTACGCCTCCGCTGCCCGCGTCACGAGCCACTCGGTGAGCGGCCCGGGCACGACGTGCCGCCGGGTCGGCTCGAGCGGGACCGACACCGAGAGGAACACGGGGACGTCGACGCGTTCGCCGGTTGGTTGGGGCGCGCGCAGCCGCCGGTCGCCGTCCCACGGCACGGGGACGCCGTCGCGCGTCAGCGCAGCGACGGTGACCGACCAGGTCGGGCGCTCGCGTTCCTCGACCGGGCGGTCGAGCAGCAGCTCCGCCGGAATCTCGCCGGACGTCGTGTGCACCCGCCACGCCGGGTCGCGGGTGAGCACGCGATCGCCGAGGCGCAACGTCGCGAGATCGAGCGTCAGCAGCAACGTCTCGTCAACCTCGTCGAGCGGCGGGTCGTCGCGCAACGGCAGCACGACCACGGTGTCCCAGTCGCGCAGCAATGCGGCGGCGTGCCGGTCGGGCGTCGTCTCGTACGGCAGCCGCATGACAGGGACCAGGCCCTGGCGGCGTTCGGTCTCGGCGGCGAGGGCGGGGACGTCGGCGACCTCGGCCGCGGTCCGCGCCCGCGACCACGCGACACCACCGATGCGGCTGACGATCGCGGGCTCGTCGGTGACCGCGAGCACCGCTTTGAAGCCGACGCCGTAGCGGCCGACAGTGCCGGCCTCCTTCGCCGACGCGCGCAGGTGGCAGAGCGCCTCGACCCCGACCCCGTCGAGCGGCGCGCCGGTGTTGGCGGCGTAGAGGACGCCGTCGAGCACCTCGACGAGCAACGCCCCGGGAACGCCCGCACGCCGGGCGGCGTCGGCAGCGTTCTGCGCGAGCTCCACGACGAGCGAAGCGGCGGACCCGAGGGCGACGTCCTCCTCGGCGTTCGCGTCCTCGCGGAACCGCGCGGGCGCCGCGGCCCACGCGTCGAGCACCCGCGCCCGGATGGCGGCCGTGCCGAACGGGTCGGTCACTCCGCCGGCAGGACGGGCTCGACCTCGTCGACGGGCTCGTCGACGACCTCGAACGTGAACTCGTCGACGAGCGCCGGCGCCGCGCCCATCGCGGCCACGTCGACGCTGCCCTCGGAGTGCGCACCGCAGCCGTGGTCGACGGCGACGACCCGGCCGTCGTCGGGCGCGAACTCGTTGGCGCAGACACCGAACCCGAGACCCAGCGCCCCCGCCACCGGCACGAAGAACCCGCACGACACGCAGGGCGCGGGCGCGTGCCGGGCCTGCGGTGCCTCGGGTCCGGCGTCGCCGTCGTACCAGCGTTCGGCGGCCTCGACCCGACCGACGAACGACAGCACCCGCGGCCGCCCGAGCCCCCACTCGATCAGCGGCACGTCGCTGTCGACGTCCTCGATGGCGAGGGCCAGCCGGTCGTCGTCGGCCGGGGCCGGGAGGAGGTCTCCGACACCGAGGTCACCGGGGCGGATGCGGTCGGCCCAGGGAACCCAGGCCGGGGGGAGCAGCGCGTCGGGTCCTGGCAGCCGGTAGACGCCGTTGACCGAGACGTCCTTGGCGCGGGCGGCGCGGACGACCTGCACGCCCCAGCGCCAACCCAGGTAGCCGGAGTCGCGGGACTCGAACAGGTGCGTCGCCAGCCGGTCGCCGTCGGCGACCACGCCGACGTACTCGCCGACGGACGCGGCACCGACCTCGTCGACCGCCGCGGCGCGCGCGATCTCGACGGCCGCCGCGCACGCGGCGTCGGGGACGTCCGCGGTCCGCACCTCGTCGGTCGTCGTCACCCGGCCATTCTCGACCACGGAGGGCTCCGGAGAACAATACGACCCATGCCGCCCGTGTCCCGCCGCACGCCGACGTGGGCCCGGCGGTCGCCGCTGACGCCGTTGCTCCGGGTCGCCCTGGCCGCCGCGGCGGGCGACGCGCTGGTCGCCGTGGCGCTCGCGAACACCGTGTTCTTCCGCGTCCCCGTCGGCCAGGCGCGCGGGCGGGTCGCGCTCTACCTGCTCCTCACGATGGCGCCGTTCGCCCTCGTCGCGCCGGTCGTCGGGCCGCTGCTCGACCGCACCCGGGCAGGTCGGCGCGGCGCGATCGCGGTGACCTTCGCCGGTCGCGCGGCGCTGGCCTGGGTGATGGCGCAGGCGCCGAACGGCCTGCGCATCTACCCCGCGGCGTTCTCCGTCCTCGTCCTCGCCAAGGCCTACGGCGTCGCCCGCTCCGCCGCCGTCCCGTGGCTGCTCCCCGACGGGACGACGCTCGTCGGCGCGAACGCCCGGCTCTCCGCGACGACGATCGCGGGCTCCACCGTCGCGGCATTGCTCGGCCTCGGCCTCGGGCACGCGACGTCGTTCGGCTGGACGTTGCGGGTCGCCGCGCTCGTCTTCGTCGCCGGCGTGGGGCTCGCGTTCGCGCTCCCGCGCGAGGTCAACAGCACGGCTGGTGACGGGCCGGCCCCTCGCGTCCTGGCGCCGCACTTCGCCGCCGCGGTACGCGAGGCGCTGCTGTCCGCGGTGTCGTTGCGGGCGCTGGCCGGCTTCCTCACGACGTACCTCGCGTTCCTGCTGCGCCGCAAGGGATCCAACCTCGACGTCGGCCTCCTCGCCGCGGCCGTCGCCGTCGGCAGCGCGCTCGGGACGGGGCTCGGCGCGGGCCTGCGCCGCATCGCGCCCGACCGGCTCATCGTGGTCGCGGTCGCCACGGGGGCAGTGTTCTGCGCGGCGGCGGCGTACCGGTACTCGCTGGCGACCGCGCTGCTCGCGGCGACCGCGGCGGCCGTGAGCGGCGCGCTGGCGAAGATCGCGCTCGACGCGACGCTGCAACGCGACTTCCTCGACAACGTGCGCGGCCAGGCGTTCGCGCGTGCCGAGACGGTGCTACAGCTCGCCTGGGTCGCGGGCGGCGGGGTCGGTCTCGCGCTGCCGCTGCGCGGGTCGTACGGCCTCGGCTTCGCCGCCGTCGCCCTCGTCGCGGCGACGGTCGCGATCCGCGTGCGCGACGTACGGCGGCGCCCGGTAACCTAGCGGCCATGTCGCCGCGTCATACCGCCGTCGCGTTCGCCGTCCTCGCCGCCGTGGGCGTCACGACGGGCTGCGAGAAGCAGAGCCCGTACGTCACGCTCACCGCTCACGGCGTCACCGTGAAGGCCCGCGCGACGAAGTACTGCCGCGAGGCCGACTGCAAGACCGGCGGCGAGGCTCCCACGCTCGAGGTCCGTCCCGGTGACACGCTCGGCATCGACGTCCCGCGGTCCGTCGCCGACCAGGGCTGGCGGATCGGCGACCAGGGCGACTTCAGCCACGACCACTACCGGTCCATCGAGATCACGAACCAGTTCCAGAGCGGCGCGACCCTGCCGGTCACGATCTTCAGGGACACGCGTTTCGGCGCCGGCGAGTGGTCCTTCACGCTCCGCGTCAAATAGCCGTGGACGCCGCGTCGGCGTGGGCGGTGCTCGGCCTCGCGCCGGGCGCCTCGCCCGCCGAGGTACGCCGCGCGTTCCGGGTCGGCGCGCAGATCCTGCACCCCGACCGGGTGACCGACCTCTCCGACGACGTCCGCGCCGAGGCGCACCGGCGGATGGTCGAGCTGGCCGAGGCGTACCGCGTGTGCTCCGCGCTCGCCGCCGGCGCTCCCCCGCCGCCGCCCCGCTACTCGCCCGAGCCGCGCACCGGACCGCTCCGCGAGGTCGGCGGCCAGGCCGCCGCGCTGCTCGCCGACGCCCGGCGGCGGATGACGGGCGAGGCGACCTGGGAGGCATACCGCGCCGTCGTCACGACGCTCGAACAAGTCGCCGACGCGTGGCCGGGCACGGCCGAAGGCGACGCCGCGCGGGTGCTGCTCGTCACGTCAGCCGCCGCCGCGAACGCCCTCTCCGCCCGCGAGCGGGCCGGGCACCTCGTCCTCGTCGTCGACGCCACCGCGCGACTCGACGCGTGGGACTCGCTCTGGGGCAGGGACGAGCTGGCCGTCGCGCAGGTCGTGTACGCGCACCCGACCGCCGACGACGACCTGCGCGGGCACGCCCGCCGCCGCCTCGTCGAGCTCGCCGACTGGGCGACGATCGCCGCCGATCCGGACGCCGACATCCGCCGTACCGCCGCCGCGAACCTGTTGCTCCAGGAGGCCCGTTCGCTCGCCGAACGCGCGGCGTGGCTGTCGCGCAGGGAACAGGCGGGGTTCGACGCCGAGCACGCCGCGTGGCGCGCCCGCGTTGCCGACCTCGCCGACCTCGCCGGCGGGTTGCGCGGCGACCTGGCCAAGGCCGACACCGCGATCAGCGACGCGCGGATGGCACCGTGCTGACTCTCGTCGTCACCGCCGTCGCCGCCGAACGCGACGCCGTCGCCGACGCTCTCGACGCGCCACCGCCGTCGTCGCTCGGCCCGTACGACGCCCGGCGCGCGGGCGACGTCCTCGTCGTCGCGGGCGGCGTCGGCCCCGCCGCGGCCGCCGCCGCGACCGCGCACGTCGCCGCCACCGAGGACGTCGGGCTCGTCGTGTCGATGGGGGTGGCGGGCGCGTTCGGGTCGGCGCGGCTGCGCCACGGCGACATCGCGGTCGCGACGTCGATCGTCGCCGCCGACCTCGGCGCGCTGTCGCCCGAACGGTTCCTCGATCTCGACGCGCTCGGCCTCGACGGCGCCGCCGCGGTCGACTGCCCGCCCGGCCTCGTCGGCACCGCGCGCGACCGGCTCGCCGCCGCGGGCCTGCACGTCGCGGTCGGCGCGATCCTCACCCTCTCCACCATGACCGGCAGCGCCGAACGCGCGGCGGAGCTCATGAGCCGCCACGGTGCCGTCGCCGAGGCGATGGAGGGCGCAGGCGTCGCGCATGTCGCGACGCTGCACGGCCTGCCCGTGCTCGAGGTCCGGTCGATCAGCAACGAGGTGGGCCTCCGCGACCGTGCGTCGTGGGACCTGCCGGCCGCGCTGGCGTCACTCGGTACTGCGGCGTTCGCGTTGTTCCGGGAGCCGTTGTGCTGACCCTCGGTTTCTCGCCGTGCCCGAACGACACGTTCGTCTTCCACGCGCTCGTCCACGGACTCGTCGGCGGTCCGGCGTTCGCGCCGCCCGAGTACCTCGACATCGACATCCTCAACCAGCGCGCGCTGGCCGGCGACCTCGACGTGGTCAAGGTGTCGTACGGCGTGCTGCCGAAGCTGCGCGGCTACACGCTGTTGTCCAGCGGGGGCGCGCTCGGTCGCGGCTGCGGCCCCCTGGTCCTCGTCGCCGACCCGCAGGAGCCGCTACGCGGCGCGACGATCGCGGTCCCCGGCGAGGACACCACGGCGTACCTGCTGCTGAAGCTGTGGGAC
>CBQZLL010000073.1:0-11921 GCA_967749945.1 uncultured Frankiaceae bacterium | reverse complement strand
CGGGCTTGATGGTGCCGACCTGCTTGGGCTTGGCGGGCTTGCGGACGTCGACGACAGCGATGCCGTGCTGGTCGTACCGGTCGCCGACGTAGACGCACGATCCCGCTACGGCGATGGGGGAGTTGGTGCCGCGCTTGCTCAGATTGGTGTGCCCGATGAGGGTGAAGCCCTTCGCCAGGCCGTACTTCGACGGCGTCGCGAGCGGCGCGGCGGCGCCCGCGGGCAGGGCGATCGTCGCCCCGACGGCCACGGTGGTGAGCGCGCTGAGGAACGTCATGCGTCCGTGCATCCCAGCCTCCCGGGTGTCTTCCCCCGTTTCGTCGCGGCCGGCCCGGTTTCCTGCGCTGGCGGCGCACCGCTAGACTCCGCTGCTTGGGCGCAGCCCTGCCCACCAATCACGTACGTCATAGGAGCAGCAGTCGTGGCCGAGGTCCGCATCGCCGCCGAACCGCGTACCGAGTTCGGCAAGGGCGGCGCGCGCCGCACCCGCCGGGCCGGCAAGGTTCCCGCCGTCCTCTACGGGCACGGCGCCGAGGTGCGGCACATCTCGCTGCCCGCACGCGAGCTGGCCCACGCGTTCAAGAGCGAGGGCGGCGCGAACGTCCTGCTGTCCCTCGACCTGCCCGACGGCGAGGAGCTCGCCCTGCCCCGCCAGGTGCAGCGCGACCCGTTGCGCGGCGACCTCACGCACATCGACCTGCTGCTCGTCCGTCGCGGCGAGAAGGTCGCGGTCGACGTCCCCGTCGTGCTCGTGGGCGAGGCGCCCGCGGCGAAGTCCGGTGGCGCCCTCGACCAGCAGGCGACGTTCCTGCACGTCGAGGCCGAGGCGACGAACATCCCGACCCAGCTCGAGGTCGACATCTCCGGCCTCACCGAGATCGGCGGCCACGGCATCCTCGCCAGCGATGTCGCGCTGCCGGCCGGCGTGACGCTGCTCAGCGACCCCGAGGGCATCGTCGTGCACGTCGTCGGCGCCATGCCCGAGGAGCCGGAGCCCGAGGCGGAGGCGGCCGAGGGCGCGGAAGGCGCCGAGGCCGCTACGGCCGAGGCCGCCGAGGGCGAGACCCCGGCCGAGGAGTAGTCGGTGGCCGAGGGCCCCACGCTCGTCGTCGGCCTCGGCAACCCGGGGCCCCGCTACGCGGGCAACCGGCACAACGTCGGCTTCATGGTGCTCGACGAGCTGGCCCGCCGGGTGCGCGGGTCGTTCAAGGCACACCGCGGCAGGGCGGATGTCGTCGAGGACCGGATCGCGGGAGTGCGCGTCGTCCTCGCCAAGCCGAAGTGCTACATGAACGAGTCCGGCGGACCCGTCACGTCGTTGCGCGACTTCTACAAGGTGCCCGCCGAGTCGATCGTCGTCGTGCACGACGAGCTCGACATCCCGTTCGCCTCGTTGCGGTTGAAGCTCGGCGGCGGCGACAACGGCCACAACGGCCTCAAGTCCGTGACGAAGTCGCTCGGTACCCGCGACTACCACCGGGTCCGCTTCGGGATCGGCCGGCCGACCGGGCGGCAGGACCCGGCGGACTACGTCCTCACCGACTTCTCGCCGGCCGAACGCCGCGAGCTGCCGTTCCACCTCGACCGCGCGGCCGACGCGGTCGAGGCGCTGCTGACCGACGGGCTGGCCGCCGCGCAGAACCGCTTCCACGCGGTCGGCGAATGAACGACAGGTGGTCGAGCGGCGACGCGTACGAGCCGTACGTCGGTCGCTGGAGCCGGCTCGTCGCGCGGGACTTCCTCGCCTGGTTGGCGCCGCCGCCGGGCCTGCGCTGGCTCGACCTCGGGTGCGGCACGGGCGCGCTGGCCGCGACGGTGCTCCGCGACGCGGCACCGGCGGGTGTCGTCGGTGTCGACCCGTCGGCGGCGTTCGCCGCGCACGCCGCCGCGCACATCGCCGACCCGCGGGCGGAGTTCGGTGTCGGCAACGCGATGGCGCTGCCGTTCGGCGACGCGTCGTTCGACGTCGCGGTGTCCGGCCTCGTCCTCAACTTCGTGCCAGACCCCGCTGTGGCGATCGCCGAGCTGCGCCGGGTGGTCCGGCCCGGCGGCACGGTCGCCGCGTACGTCTGGGACTATGCCGAGGGCATGAGCCTCCTGCGGTACTTCTGGGACGCGGCGGGTGACCTCGACCCCGCGGCGCGCGACCTCGACGAGGGCCGCCGCTTTCCGCTCTGCACGCCGGACGCGTTGAGTGCCGTGTTCGGCGGCGCCGAGGTGACCGGCGTCACGGTGCCGACGGTGTTCCGCGGCTTCGAGGACTACTGGACGCCGTTCCTCGGCGGGCAGGGACCGGCGCCGTCGTACGTCTCCACCCTCCACGACGATGCCCGCATGGCGCTGCGCGAGGCGTTGCGCGCGCGGCTCCCGGTGGAGCCGGACGGCACGATCGCGCTGACCGCGCGGGCCTGGGCGGTCCGGGCAAAATTCTGGTGATTCTGGCGATGGTTCGCACCATATGCGTGCAGAACATCGCCATGATCGTGAGGTCTCGGCGAGGGCAGGCGGCGCCGGCGGCGACTTTTCGCCGAGCCCACTAGGCTGGGCCGGCAACCCCCCGGGTGTTCGTCCCGCGGGGGCATTCGTCGTGAGAGGCAACCGCACCGATGGCCGTACCCGGACTCGTCGACTTGATGGCGGCCGAGCCCGCACTGGCCGCCGCGGCCGAGCGGGCGGGCACCTCCGGCGTCGCGGTCACCGCGCCCGCGCCGTTACGACCGTTCGCGATCGCGGCGCTTGCCCGCACGACCGGTCGTCTCGTCCTCGCGGTGACGGCGACCGGCCGGGAGGCGGAGGACCTCGTCGCCGCGTTGCGCTGCCTGCTGCCGGCCGACGCGGTCGCGGAGTTCCCGGCGTGGGAGACGTTGCCGCACGAACGCCTGTCGCCGCGCGCCGACACGGTCGGCCGCCGCATCGCCGTCCTGAGACGGCTGGGGCACCCGGGTGACGACGGTCCGCTGAACGTCGTCGTCGCGCCGGTCCGCAGCATCCTGCAGCCGCAGGTGAAGGGACTCGGCAACCTCGTCCCGCTCACGGTCCGCGCGGGCGACACGGTCGAGCTCGACGACCTCGTGCATCGCCTGGTCGACTACTGCTACACCCGCGTCGACCTGGTCGAGAAGCGCGGTGAGTTCGCGGTCCGCGGCGGCATTCTCGACGTGTTCCCGCCGACCGAGGAGCACCCGGTCCGGGTCGAGCTATGGGGCGACGAGGTCGAGGACGTCCGCTACTTCGCCGCCGGTACGCAGCGGTCGTTGGAGCCCGCGGGTCACGGCCTCTGGGCGCCGCCGTGCCGCGAGCTGCTGCTGACGGCCGAGGTCCGCGACCGCGCACGGGTGCTCGCGGACAAGCACCCCGAGCTCGTCGAGATTCTCGACAAGCTCGCCGACGGAACGCCGGTCGAGGGCATGGAGGCGCTCGCGCCGGTTCTCGTCGACGACCTCGTCCTCCTGGTCGAGGAGCTGCCCGCGGGCGCGCACGTCGTCGTCTGCGATCCGGAACGCGTCCGCGCCCGGGCCGGCGAGCTGACCCGCACGAGCGAGGAGTTCCTCGACGCGTCGTGGGCCGCGGCGGCGGGCGGCGGTCGCGCGCCGATCGACCTCGGCGCGGCGGCGTACCACGAGGTCGACGACGTCCGCGACACCGCGGTCGAGCACGGTGTGCCGTGGTGGACGCTGACGCCGTTCGCGAGCGACGAGGACGCGGAGAACGTCGCCGGCGCGCGTGCCCATGACCCGTACGTCGGCGACCTGGACAAGCTCGTCGCCGACACCAAGGCATGGGTGCACGACGGCTGGCGGGTGGTGTTCGTCACCGAGGGACCAGGACCGGCCGAGCGTCTCGCCGAGGTACTCCGCGAGCACGACCTCGGCGTGCGCGTCGCGCTCGACCTCGAAGCGCCACCCGAGCCCGGCGTGACCGTGAGCAACGCGGTGTTCGACCAGGGCTTCGTCGCGCCCGGCCTCAAGCTCGCGGTCGTCACCGAGACCGACTTCGCCGGGCAGCGCAGCGCGACGAAGGACATGCGCCGGATGCCGTCGCGACGGCGCAACGCCGTCGACCTCCTCAGCCTCAAGCCCGGCGACTACGTCGTGCACGAGCAGCACGGCGTAGGCCGCTACGTGCAGATGGAGAAGCGCACCGTCAACGGCGGCGAGCGCGAGTACCTCGTCCTCGAGTACGCCAAGGGCGACCAGCTTCGCGTTCCCACCGACGCGCTCGACCTCGTCACGCGCTACGTCGGCGGCGAGTCCCCGACGCTGCACCGCATCGGTGGTTCGGACTGGGCGAAAGCCAAGGGGCGCGCGCGCAAGGCCGTCCGCGAGATCGCCGCCGAGCTGATCCGCCTCTACAGCGCGCGGATGGCGAGCCCGGGGTACCAGTTCGGTCCTGACACGCCGTGGCAACGTGAGCTCGAGGACGCGTTCCCGTACCACGAGACGCCCGACCAGCTCGCCGCCATCAACGAGGTCAAGGCCGACATGGAGACGCCGGTCCCGATGGACCGCGTGATCTGCGGCGACGTCGGCTACGGCAAGACCGAGATCGCGGTGCGCGCGGCGTTCAAAGCGGTGATGGACGGCAAGCAGGTCGGCATCCTGGTGCCGACGACGTTGCTCGCGCAGCAGCACTTCCAGACGTTCAGCGAGCGATTCGCGCAGTTCCCCGTGGCCGTCCGCTCGGTGAGCCGCTTCAACACCGCGAAGGAGCAGGACGCGATCCTCGCCGGCGTCGCCGACGGCACCGTCGACGTCGTCATCGGGACCCACCGGCTGCTGTCGACCAACACGAAGTTCAAGGACCTCGGGCTCGTCGTCGTCGACGAGGAGCAACGCTTCGGCGTCGAGCACAAGGAGTACCTCAAGCGGCTGCGCACCAGCGTGGACGTACTGACGATGAGCGCGACGCCGATCCCGCGGACGTTGGAGATGTCGATCACCGGCATCCGCGAGCTGTCGACCATCGACACGCCACCCGAGGAACGTCATCCGGTGCTGACGTTCGTCGGCCAGTACGACGAGCGGCAGATCGCCGCCGCGATCCGCCGCGAGCTGCTCCGCGAGGGTCAGGTGTTCTACATCCACAACCGGGTCGACTCGATCGAGAAGGCGGGCCAGCGCCTCCGCGAGCTCATCCCCGAGGCGCGGATCCGGACCGCGCACGGTCAGATGAACGAGGACGCACTCGAACACGTCATGGTCGAGTTCTGGGAGAAGGACTTCGACGTGCTCGTCTGCACGACCATCGTCGAGAGCGGCCTCGACATCCCGAACGCCAACACCCTCGTCGTCGAACGCGCCGACGCACTCGGCCTCTCGCAGCTGCACCAGCTCCGCGGCCGGGTCGGTCGCGGGCGCGAGCGGGCGTACGCGTACTTCCTCTACCCGCCGGAGAAGCCGCTGTCGGAGACGGCATACGACCGGTTGCAGACCATCGCGCAGAACGCCGAGCTGGGGGCCGGCATGGCGGTCGCACTCAAGGACCTGGAGATCCGCGGCGCCGGCAACTTGCTCGGCGGCGAGCAGAGCGGCCACATCGCGGCCGTCGGCTTCGACCTCTACGTGCGGCTCGTCGGCGAGGCCGTCGCCGAGTTCAAGGGTGAGCAGCGGGTCGAGGAGCTCGAGGTCAAGGTCAACCTCCCGATCGACGCGGCGCTGCCGCACGCGTACGTCCCCGAGGAGCGGCTGCGCATCCAGGCGTACAGCAGGGTCGCGGCGGCGCACGACGCCGAGTCGCTGGCCGCGGTCCGCGACGAGCTGACCGACCGTTACGGCCCGCTGCCCGCGCAGGTCGAGAACCTGCTTGCCGTGGCCGCGTTCCGCAACCGGGTCAGGGCGCTCGGGATCACCGAGGTCTCCATCCAGGGCAACGCCGTACGGTTCCTGCCGTGGGAACTGCGGGAGAGCCAGCAGCTCCGCGTGCAACGTCTCTACAAGGGGGCCATCGTCAAGCAGGCCGTCCGGACCGTTCTCGTGCCCAAGCCGGACGTACGGGACACTGAGCTGCTCGCCTGGTGCACCGCCGTGCTCGACGCCGTACTCGAAGGGACACCGATCGATGCGTAGGACCGCCGCCCTGGTGGCCGCGTTGCTGCTCGCCGGGTGCGGAGGCACCGGCGCCGGGGTCGCCGCGCGGGTCGGCGGCGCCCGGATCCTCACGTCGACGCTCGAGGTGCGGGTCACCCGCGGCTACGCGAACAAGGCGTTCCAGCAGCAGCAGTCGCAGGCGGACTTCCAGCGCGCGTGGCTCAACCGCCTGATCACCTCGGAGCTGGTCCGCGTCGCGGCGAAGCGGCTGGACGTGAGCATCACTGACAAAGAGGTCGACGACCGGCTGAACGGCTTCATCAAGGACTCGGGCGGCCGCGCCGCCCTCGAACAGCAGGCCGCCGGTCAGGGCATCGCGAAGGAGGACCTGCGGCAGGCCGTGTACGACCTGAGCCTGCGCGACGCCGTAGCCGACACGCTCGTCGAGAACGTCGGCGTCACCGAGACGCAGCTCCGCGCGGAGTATGCGAAACAGCTCGTCCGGCTCGACGTCGCGCACATCGCGCACATCCTCGTCGCGGACACGAAGACGGCCGACACGGTCATCGCCGAGGCGCGCGCGGGTGGCGACTTCGCGGCGTTGGCGAAGAAGTACTCGCAAGACCAGAACACCGCGACCGAGGGTGGCGACCTGGGCTCGATCGGCAACGGCGCGGGCAAGTTCGCCAAGCCGTTCGAAGCGGCGGTGTTCGCCGGGCAGACCGGTGACGTCGTCGGTCCGGTCAAGGCAGGGACGGGGTACGAGATCATCAAGGTCGTCGAGCGGCGGACGACGTCGTACGACGACGCGAAGGTCGACCTGCGGCGGTCGATCATCGGGCAGTCCCGCGACCAGGAGATGAGCACCTACCTCACCGACCTCGCCGAGGAGCTCGGCGTCACGGTCAACCCGCGGTTCGGCACCTGGGACCCGGCGAACGCCGGCGTCGTCGCGACGGGCGGCAACGACCTCTCCTCGCCCGCGCCGAGCCCCGGCGACCACCAGCCGCAGCAGCCCGCCGCGACCCCGTGACCGACGGGCTGGACCGCCTGGTCCTCGTCGCCAACACGCACCGCGTCGCGCCAGGCCTGCTGTCCTGGCAGGCGTGGGAGGAATTGCGGAACGGCGACGCCTGCTGCGCCGACGCGTCGCATCCGCAGCTGCCGTTCCTCGAAGCGGCGGGCGTCGCGGTCTCCGTCCTGCGCGCGGCGGACGGCCCGGCCGGGCAGCGGGTGTCGTACCTGCTCGGCGGTGGTGACCCGGACGCGGCCGCGCTCGCGCACCTGTTCCGCGACCGCGCGCGCGGCGGCCGTACCGCGGTGTGGCTCGCTTCGCCGGGTGGCGACCCCGACTTCGTCCGCGCGCTCGGCGACCTCGTCGCGCGCGAGGGCGGCGTCGAGCTGGAGGTGGTCTACGGGTCGTACGACCTCCCGGGCGCCCGGCTGCTCGACCTCGTCGCGACGATGGACCGGCTGCGCTCGCCCGGCGGCTGCCCGTGGGACGCCGAACAGACGCACGAGACGCTCGCGCCGTACCTGGTCGAGGAGACGTACGAGGCGATCGAGGCGATCGAGACCGGCGACCTCGTCGGCTTGCGGGACGAGCTCGGCGACGTACTGCTGCAGGTCGCGTTCCACTCGCGCGTCGCGCAGGAACGTACGGACGACACGCGCTGGACGATCGACGACGTCGCCGCGGGCATCGTCGAGAAGCTCATCCGCCGGCACCCGCACGTGTTCGGCGACGTATCGGTGTCGGGTGCCGACGAGGTCGTGCACAACTGGGACCGCATCAAGTCCGACGAACGCCATCCCGACGCGGGAGCGCTGCACGGCGTACCACTCGGGCAGCCTGCGCTCGCGCTCGCCGCGAAGCTGCAGAAGCGGGCGCGCAAGGCAGGGCTGCCGGACGCGCTGCTGCCCGGGCCCGACGACGGTGACGTCGGCGCGCTGCTGTTCGCCGCGGTCGCGCTCGCGGGGTCGCGCGACGTCGATCCGGAGGCGGCGCTACGGGCGTTCGCGCGGGCGTTCCGGGAACGCTTCGAGGCTGCCGAGGAAACCGCGAAGGCGACCGGCGTCCCGCTCGCCGACTGGGACGAGACCGCGTGGCGCGAGGTCTGGGCGGCGGCCGCGCTGCCACCGGCCGACTGACGTCCGGCGGTACGCTCGAGTCCCGTCCCCAACCGCATGAGGTGCAGGCCTGTGGCGTCCATCGAGGCCGTCGCCGCTCGCGAGATTCTCGACTCGCGCGGCAACCCCACCATCGAGGTCGAGGTCGCGCTCGACGACGGCACGATTGCCCGCGCGGCGGTCCCGAGCGGCGCGAGCACCGGGGCGTTCGAGGCGGTCGAGCTGCGTGACGGCGCCGACCGCTACGGCGGCAAGGGCGTCGAGAAGGCCGTCAGCGCGGTCGAGGACGAGATCGCGCCGGAGCTGTTCGGCTACGACGCCACCGAACAACGGCTGGTCGACCAGGCGCTGGTCGACCTCGACGGCACGCCGGACAAGAGCCGCCTCGGCGCGAACGCGATCCTCGGTGCCTCGATCGCTGTCGCGCGGGCCGGCGCGGAGTCCGCGGGGCTGCCGCTGTTCCGCTACTTGGGTGGCCCCACGGCGTACCTGCTGCCCGTCCCGATGCTCAACATCCTCAACGGTGGCGCGCACGCCGACACCAGCGTCGACATCCAGGAGTTCATGGTCGCGCCGGTCGGCGCGGCGACGTTCCGCGAGGCGTTGCGCTGGGGTGCCGAGGTCTACCACGCGCTGAAGTCGGTGCTGAAGGCACGCGGGCTCGCGACGGCGATCGGCGACGAGGGCGGCTTCGCGCCGGACCTGCCCGCCAACCGCGAGGCGCTCGACCTCATCGTCGAGGCGATCGAGCAGGCGGGCTTCGTCCCCGGGCAGGACGTCGCCCTCGCGCTCGACATCGCGGCGACCGAGTTCTGCGAGGACGGCGCGTATGTCTTCGAGGGCGGCGCGAAGTCGTCGGCGGAGATGGCGGCGTACTACGCGGGTCTCGTCGCCGACTACCCGATCGTGTCGATCGAGGACCCGATGAGCGAGGAGGACTGGGCGGGCTGGCGCGGGCTCACCGAGGAGCTCGGGACGAGGGTGCAGCTCGTCGGCGACGACATCTTCGTCACCAACCAGGCGCGGCTCGCGCGCGGCATCGCCGACCACTGTGCCAACGCGTTGCTCGTCAAGATCAACCAGATCGGCACGCTGACCGAGACGTTCGACGCGGTCGCGATGGCGCATCGCGCGAGCTACGCCACGATGATGAGCCACCGGTCCGGCGAGACCGAGGACACGACGATCGCCGACCTCGCGGTCGCGATGGGCTGCGGCCAGATCAAGTCCGGCGCGCCGGCCCGCGGCGAACGCCTCGCCAAGTACAACCAGCTCCTCCGTATCGAGGAGGAGCTCGACGACGCGGCACGCTACGCCGGCCGGTCGGCGTTCCCGCGGTTCGAGGTCAAGGCGTAGGGCGTGGCGAGAGGGGCGCGTCCAGGAGGGTCGCCGCGTTCGCGCGCGAGACGGCCCGCGCAGGGCAGGCGCACGCCCGGTACGACCCCCCCGAAGCGCACCGTCGCCCCGGCCGAACGCCGGACCGCGATCACCACGCGCGCCGCGATCCTCGCCGTCGTGCTCGGCGTCCTCGCGCTCGCGTTGACGGTGCCGTTGCGGCAGTACGTCGCGCAGCGCGGTGCCGTCGCGCGGCTGCGCGCGAAGGAGGCTGCGCAGCAACGTCGCGTCGACGCGTTGGAGGCGCGCAAGCGGCAGCTGCAGGACCCGGCGTACGTCGAGCAGCTCGCCCGCGAGCGGCTGCACTTCGTCCGCCCCGGCGAGGTCCCGTACATCCTCCTGACGCCGGCACCGGCGCGCGTTCCGGTCAAGCCCGGCACCCCGGGCGGCACCGACCTCGGCGGCGACGGCCCGTGGTACTCCAAGCTCTGGAACACCGTCGAGTCCGCGGGTCGCGCCCCCAAGCGGAAGTCGTGATCGGCGAGGCTGACCGCCGAGTCGTCGAGGCGCAGCTCGGCCGGCCGCCGCGTGGCCTGCGCGCGGTCGCGCACCGCTGCGCGTGCCGCCTCCCCGACGTCGTCGAGACCGACCCGGTGCTCGAGGACGGCACGCCGTTCCCGACGCTGTACTACCTGACCTGCCCGCGCGCGGCCGCGGCGGTCAGCCGCCTCGAAGCGGACGGTGTCATGGCCACGATGACCGAACGCCTTGGCGCCGACTCCGCGCTCGCCGCCGCGTACGCCGCCGCGCACGCCGACTACCTCGCGCGCCGTGACGCGGTCGCCGTACTGCCCGGGGGGCCGGGTGTCGGCGGGATGCCGACGAGGGTCAAATGCCTGCACGTCCTCGTCGCGCACGAGCTCGCAGTGCCCGGCGCCAACCCGCTCGGCCGCGAGGCGCTGGACTCGCTGGGGGACTGGGGCGCGAACGGCCCGTGCGTCGCGCCGTGATCCGTGTCGCCGCCGTCGACTGCGGCACCAACTCCATCCGGCTCCTCGTCGCGGAGGTCGACCGCGAGCGACTCGTCGAGGTGCATCGCGAGATGCGCATCGTCCGGCTCGGGCAGGGTGTCGACGAGACGGGGATGCTCGCGCCGGAGGCGTTGGCGCGGACGTTCGCGGCGTTGCGCGACTACGCGGTGCACTGCCGCGACGCCGACCGCGTCCCGATGGTCGCGACGTCGGCGTCGCGGGATGCCACGAACGCCGCGGAGTTCGTCGACGGCTGCACCGAGATCCTCGGCGTCGCGCCCGACGTCGTCAGCGGTGACGAGGAGGCGCGGCTGTCGTTCCGCGGCGCGACCGCGGAGCTCGGCGCCCTCCCCGGCCCGTACGTCGTGTGCGACATCGGCGGCGGCTCGACGGAGTTCGTCCTCGGCACCGCCGACGTCGAGCAGGCGGTGAGCGTCGACGTCGGATGCGTCCGGCTCGCCGAGCGCCGGCTGCGTTCTGACCCGCCGGCCGCCGAGGAGGTTGCCGCGGCGGTCGCGGATGTCGGCGCGGCGCTCGACCGGGTCGCGGACCGCGTCGACGTCGCGCGCGGCAGGACGTTCGTCGGCCTCGCCGGGTCGGTGACGACGATCGCGGCGCTGGCGCTGGACCTGCCGGCGTACGACCCGGTCGCGATCCATCTCGCGCGGATCGGCGCGGCCGCCGTCGAAGACGTGACGGACCGTCTGCTGCGGATGACGCACCGCGACCGCGCGGCGCTGCCCGTCATGCACGAGGGCAGGGTGGACGTCATCAGCGGCGGCGCGCTCGTCCTGCGCGAGATCGTCCGCCGGTGGTCGATCGCCGAGGTCGTCGCCAGCGAGCGCGACATCCTCGACGGCATCGCGTACGGCCTCGCCGGCTGAGCCGTCGCGCGCCCGGAAAGCCCGAGCTCGCACCGGTTTCCATCACCCGAGTGGGTGATGCGGATGGCCCGCCGTAGCGTCCCGGTGCCAAGGGAAAAGGGCCCTAGAAACTCATGGAACTCCGTCCCACGGTCTCGAATACTGCATGCAGCGGGGCGGCTACGGAGGGTTCCCAGATGGCTCGACGGACTTCGACAGCGATCGCGGTACTGACCGCATTCCTCTCACTGCTTCCCGGTGCGACGGCCACGGGTCACACCGCAGCGCCGGCGTCGACGACGCGCGCGATCGTCGACCCCGGGCTCGCCGGGGCGCACGGCACGGTCTCGGTCATCGTGGTCCGGACGCCGGACAGCGGCGACGCCGCCGACCGCGCGGTGCGCCACCTCGGCGGCCGGGTCACCCAGGACCTCAGCCTCGTCCGCGGTTTCGCCGCGACCCTTCCGGCGTCGCGCCTGGATGCCCTCGCGAGCAGCCGCGGCGTCGCGAGCATCACGCTCGACCGCAAGACCACG
>CBQZLL010000072.1:0-12149 GCA_967749945.1 uncultured Frankiaceae bacterium | reverse complement strand
CTCGACCACCTCGTGCTCGCGCCCGCCTCGGCAACGGTCGTCGGAGGCCAGTACCAGCCGTACGTCGCGATCGGTTACGACGCGGACGGCAACGCGCTGGGCGACCGGACGGCGCTGACGACGTTCACGATCGCCGGCGGGACTTGCGCCGGCTCGTCCTGCCACGCGAGCGCGGCCGGCCCGCACACGGTCACCGGCACCCTCGGCACCGCGACCGGCGACGCGACGTTGAACGTCACCGCCAGCCAGTTGCACCACATCGCGCTGCTCGGCGGCAGCCCGTCGATCGCGGCGGGCACCGACACGGCGGCGTACCACGTGGAGGGCTACGACTCGGCCGGCAACGACCTCGGCGACGTCACGGACGGCGCGACGCTGTCCATCACCGAAGGCGGGTGCGACCAGAACACTCACACGTGCACGGCGACCGCCGCCGACAACGGCGGTTCCCAGCACCGGGTGGACGCCATCCACCCCGGCGCGGGTGGCAACCCGGCCGCGTCCGCGTTCGTCGAGGTCACGCCGGGCGTGATCGACCACATGACGATGGTCGGCGGCAGCCCGTCGATCACCGAGGGCCTGTCGACACTGCCTTACTACGTCACCGGGTACGACGCGTACGACAACTACCTCGGCAGCGTGAACGACGACGTCACGTTCTCCATCGGTCCGGACGGGACGTGCGACCAGGTCACGCGCACCTGCTCCGCGACCGTTCCCGACAGCGGCGGCAGCCACCACACGGTCACCGCGACGCACTCGACGGTCACGACCGTGACCGCGACGAGCGACGTCGTCGTCATCGACGACGGCATCGGGGGCGGCGGCGGTGGCGGGGGTGGCGGTGGCGGTTTGCTGGTGGACCACTTCGGATTCTCGGTCCACGACCTGACCGCGGGCGACTTGGGCACGTTCACAGTGACGGCGTACGACGCCGACGGCGTCATCGTCGGCGACTACGCCGGCACGCCGGAGCTGAGCAGCAACCTCGGTGACTCCGAGACCGCCTGCGGCCCGGTCGGCCTCGATCCGTGCGCGCCGCAGTTCTACATCCTGGGGGGCGCGTTCGCCGGCGGCGAGGCGACCGTGAACGTCCTCGCCTACCGCGCCGAGACAGGCCGTACCCTCACCGCCACCGACGGGTCGGTCGTGTCGACGAGCGGCGAGTTCGCCGTCAACCCGGCGACCGCCGACCATGTGCAGCTCAGCGGCGGCAGCACCACCGTCGGCGCGGGCGTCGACACCGAGCCATACGTGGTCGAGGGGTTCGACGTCTTCGGCAACGACGTCGGCGACGTGACCGCCGACACCGAGCTGTCGATCCTGCCGTTCGGCAGTTGCACGGGGGCGGTCTGCCAGTCGACGTTCCTCGGCCAGCACGTCGTGCTGGCGAGCTACGGCGGCGCGCCGACGCAGCAGCAGGACCTGATGGTCACGGCCGGGCCGGTCGTCTCCATCGAGCTCAACGGTGACTCGGTCGCGACGGCCGGCGAGCCGACCTCGGCGTTCCAGGTCGAGGGCTACGACACGTACGGCAACGACGCCGGTGACGTGACCGCCGACGCCACGCTGTCGATCGACCCGGACGGGACCTGCGACCAGCCGACGCACACCTGCGTCACGACGGTCGCGGACGTGGACTTCAACGTCCACACGGTCACCGCCACGCACCCGACGGCGGCCGATCCGGCGACCAGTGAGATGTCCGTGTTCCCCGGGCCGCTCGACCACTTCACGCTGTCGCCGGACGAGGCGACGATCCCGGCCGGTGGCAGCCAGGCGTTCACCGCGCGGGGCTACGACGTGTACGGCAACCTGATCCCGTACGTCGACGAGAACGGCGCGTCGTTCGACGTCGACGGCGAGGCGTGCTCCGGGTCGACGTGCTCGGCGACCGTCCCCGGTGACTACACGGTGACCGGCACGTACGAAGGGACGCCGGGCACCGCGGTCCTGCACGTCAACGCCGGCCCGCTCGACCACATCACGCTGAACGGCGGCAGCACCTCGGTCGACGCCAACGTGGCGACGGCCGCGTACCAGGTCGAGGGCTGGGACGCGTACGACAACGACCTCGGCGACGTGACCGGCGACAGCACGCTGTCGATCACGCCCGACGGTACGTGCGACCAGGTCGCGCACACCTGCACACCGGCGGCCGGGGGCGCCCACGTCGTCACCGCGACCAATACCGGGGCGACGCACCAGGCCGCGACGAAGGACCTCACCGCGAACGACGTGTCGGCGGACGTCCGCCTGACCAAGACCGGCCCGGCGACCGCGGTCCCCGGCACCAACGTGACGTACACACTCAGCGCCCAGAACTTCGGTCCCGGCCTCGCGACCGGCCTCAGCGTCTCCGACCCGTTCCCTGCGGGGACGTCGTTCGTGTCCGAGACGCACCTGCCCGGCTGGACCTGCACGACGGCGGGAACGTACGTCTGCACCCGCGGGAGCCTGACCACGGCGGATGGCGCGCAGGCGTTCACCCTGGTGCTGCACGTCGCGGCGAACGTCACCGGTTCGGTGTCGAACACCGCGTCGGTCACGGCGACGAGCGTGGATCTGACGCCGGCCAACAACACCCCGCCCGAGGTCGTCTCGTCGATCGGCTGCGACCGCACGATCACCGGCCTCTACGCCGGCGATCTCACGCTGTCCGGGGCCGGCTCGACTTGCCTGCGCGGCGCCACCGTCACAGGGAAGCTGACCGTCGTGAAGAACGCGATCCTCGTCGCGACCAACTCGGTGGTCGGCGGCGCGGTGTCGACGAGCGGCTCGGGCGCACTGACGTTCTGCGGCTCGTCGCTGCGCAGCAGCGTGAACCTCGCGAACGCCAAGGGTTTCGTGCTGTTCGGCGACCCGGGCGACGACGCGTGCGCAGGCAACACGGTCACCGGCAGCCTCAGCGTGACGGGCAGCCTGGCGGGCGTCGACTTCCGTTCGAACCGGCTGCTGTCGAGCCTTAACATCGACAGGAACAAGGGCGGCGGGCCGTTCCCGGTCGACACTGCTCCGGTCGTCGCGGCCAACGTGATCACCGGCCGGCTCTCCTGCAAGAGCAACGTCCCGGCACCGACGAACGACGGCCAGCCGAACACCGCGCCGACGAAGTCGTACCAGTGCGCCGGGCTCTGACGACGAGTCAGTCCTGCTGAAGCGTCGCCCAGAGTCCGGCCGCGTGCAGCCGCGCGACGTCGAACTCCATCTGCTCGCGCGCGCCCGCCGACACCACGGCGCGTCCCTTGTGGTGCACGTCGAGCATCAGCTTCGTCGCCTTCTCGCGCGAGTAGCCGAACAGCGTCTGAAAGACGTATGCGACGTACGACATGAGGTTGATGGGGTCGTTCCAGACGATCGTGATCCACGGCCGGTCGGGGTCGACGTCCTCGTCGGTCTCGCTGCGCGAGAGTCGTTCCGGAGCGATTGTCACAACGTGATCAGTTCGAGGTCGGGGTCGAGTCGCCGCAGGTCGTCGGGGTCGGACGTGACGACTCGCTGGGCGGACCGGCGAGCGCAGACGACGACGTGCGCGTCGACGATGTCGGCCGTGCCGCTCGCGGCGAGGAGTCGCCCGACGTTCGTTGCGTCGACCCGGTCGAGAGCGACGACCGCAGTGCCGGGTTGACGAATGAGCCGCGCCAGGCGGACTTGCCGCTCCGGACGCCGGATCGCCTGCGCGAGTGCGGTGGCGGGAATGGTGATCGACGCGTTGGTCTGCGCGGCCCGGGCGACCAGCACCACGACACGGCGATCGTCGCGGTCCAAGGCAATCAGCCCACCGGCGTCGAACGTGACGCCCGGCATCAAGCCGCCGGCCGCTTGCCGCGCCGCTTCGGTACGCCGAGAGCCTCGTCGGCCCAGGCACGTTCGTCGTCGGTGACGGGACCGCCCGTACGCGCCAGCGCGTCAGCCAGCAGCGCGCCCCAGCCGGCGATGTCGTCGAGGGCAACGCCGACCGCGTGCTGCACGAACCCGGACACGCTTGCCGCCCGTCCCGCATCCACCAGAGCCCGGACGCGTTCCAACTGGCCCTCATCGAGCGTCACGGTGACCTTCTTCGATGCCATACCGATCACCATACCGGACCGGAGCGCGATCGGCATCTGCCGCCGCGGTGTTGGATCGGCAGCTTGTACTTCACAAGGTCGTTGTGAACGATCGTCACCCAAGGACGGTCGGGTGGATGTCCTCCCCTCGCGGCACGCCCTACGCGCTCCGGCGCGACGGTCAGATCAAACGCCTAGGCCGTCGACTCAACGTGAGATGCTCGGCCTCGTGGCCGTGCTCCTCGTCATCGTTGGTGCCGTTGCGGGGCTCGCGGGGTCATTGGTTGTCGAGGTCTTCCGCACACGGCGGGACCACGTCCGCTGGTTGCTCGATCGACAGTACGAGGCGTATGTCCCATCGCTCGCCTACGTCAATCGGTTGCTCGACTGGGCGGAACTCGAAGCATCGACGGCCGCCGATAGTACCGGCCCCAGCGGGACCGATTTCGACGAGTTTGCCTCGCGTCTGGCCCTGGTCGCGTCCGATGACGTCCAGCGAGCCTGGCGCGAGCTCGACACATCCTTCCGTCCGTTCTTCGGTACGCACGTCCATGCCGTTGCAGCACGCCGAGCGGCACAGTCGTCCGGCAGCGCCGACTCCGAGGACGCCATAAGGCTTCGCCTCGCGCTCGTCGACACCCTTACGGAGGCGCGCCAACGCCAAGCGAATTTGGCGAAGGCGATGGCGCACGACCTCAAGCGCGCGGAGGAAGGATGACGATGGCGAAGCCGAAGACGCACGGCAGGCTCGCCGATGGGACTCCGATCACGGAGGCGACCATCGAGGCACTCGCCGAAGAAGCGGAACGCGGCTGCGCCGTCGACCAGATCCTCCGTCGCCGTACCGGCCGTCCGACCATGGGCGACGCACCCGCCTCCGTCGAGTCGGTACGACTCGATCCCGACCTCAAGCGAGACCTCATCCTGCGGGCCTCCGCTGAAGGGATCAGCGTCTCCGAAGTCATCCGGCGCGCGCTGCGCGACTACGTGAACGCAAGCTGACCGCCGCGGCGCGTCGTATGTGGTGGCAGACACTTGTGGTTGATGGGGTCGTTCCAGACAATCGTCACCCACGGCCGGTCGCGATCGACGTCCTCATCGACGTCGCTCTCGCGGACACGTTCAGGCGCGATTGTCATGCCCATACGTTAGATCGGCGGCCGGCAAGATCCAGTTGTCAGAGCGCACCAGGCATCGCGAACTCGCACCGCGGTCCGGCAGCGTGGCTAAGCCTGGCGTCTAGAGTCGCGAGGGGCGCCCCAAGAGTCTCGGCCACTGCCACGTACCACGCGTCGTACGCCGTGGCGTTCTCGCGCATCTCCCACACACGCTCCGCGAACGGCTCGTAGCTGAAGCGGGACCTCATCCTGCGGGCCGCCGCGGAAGGGATCAGCGTCTCCGAAGTGATCCGGCGAGCGCTGCGTGATTACCTCAAGGCAAGCTGATCGCCCACCGCCTCCCGTATGTGCTAGCGGACGCGATCGTCACGACGTGTTCACCGACGCCGTGTCGTCGGGTCCGGCGAGCCGCGCGGGCTCGCCGGACACCGCTTGGTTGCCGAGCTGTGGATTCGCTACAGCAGCGCCTCGTCCACGCAGGTGAGGACGTACTCCAGCGTCGAGCGGAACAGGCGTTCGGCGTGCACGTTGCCGGCGGCTGCGCGGTCGTCGACCGGCTGGCCGGTGACCAGCTCGCAACCCGGCGTGTCGAAGTAGTGCCCGCCCAGCGCAACGGTCTGGTCGACGCCCATCGGGCCGCCGGGGATCGACGCGAGAGCCGTGCCCAGGGCATTGGTGAAGTACGACGGCACGCTGGTGAAGACGTTCAGCGTCGACGGGTTCCAGTTGCTCAAGGTGCTCGGGACGGGGAGCTGGTTGAGGTGCGACGTGTGTGCGACGCCCTTGGTCGTGACGTTCACCGTGTTGCTCAGCGTCGGGGCGGCCGTGAGCGTGTTGCCGCCCGTCGGCAGGAAGCCGAACGCGGACCGGTCGTACTGGCCGTAGACCGCGATGCCGTGGGCGTCGGCGTGCAGCCACGCGTCGAGGTCTGCCTTACGGCCGGTGAGGGTCGTGACCATCACCGAGTCGACGTTCGTGCCGACGACGATCGCTGCGTACGCGTTGAAGTTGGTCAGCGCGACGAACGGCGCGGAGAGGAGCTCGTAGCAGTACGGGATGTCGGCGAGGGCTACGTCGCACGCGGGGATCTCCGCGCCGGCGAACGCCGCCGCGACCGAGGGATTGCCGGTGTCCGGCGCCAGGATGTGACGCGGGCTGAAGGGCTGGCCCGCCGTGACGACCGTGTTGTTGTTCGACTGCGGGCAGCAGTCGTTCCACGTGAGGACGTACGCGCCGGGAGCGGAGTACGCCCAGGTGATGTCGATGCGGACCAGGTTCGTCGCCGGGTTCATGAGGATGCGCGACCACTCGTACGTCCCGCCGCCGACGAAGGTGCCGGTGGTGGGCGACTGGTCGCCCGTGTAGGCACCGTTGACGAGGCCGTCGGCGACGGCGCCGTGTCGCGGGGTCGGCACCTCGCCGGTGGACCAGTCGAACACCCCTCCCCAAGGGTTGCCGCTGAATTGGAACTCGACGCGGATCGTGACCTCGTTGTTGTTCGCCGAGCTGGCCAGCTGGCGGACGGTCATGACACGGATGTGGTCCGCGTGCGCCGCAGCGGGCAGTCCGGCGACGAGCATGGCCGCGCCGAGCGCGGCGACGCGGGTACGGAATCTGAGCATGCGAGAACTCCTGTCGGGTGAGTGAGGGCAGGCGAAACCGCGCGGCCTCGCGCGGTCGAATAACAGTCGGATCGGGCGCTAGGGCGTGTCTCTCATGTCGGGGCCGCCGCGAGCGGTCGTGCTGGGCGTCGCGCAGCAGGCCACGGACATGGGAGACACGCCCTAGTGCGTCCCGGGCAAAACGATGAGCGCACCCCGCGCCCGCTCCTCGACCGGCGGGCACAGCGGTGGGCACGACAGGATCACCGACGGGATGACGTCCCACCACCAGGAGACCATGCACGCCGGATCCCCCACGGCCCCGTAGGCCGTGCTCACCGGCGGTTGACAGAGCGAGCGGACGGACGCGGTGGCGTAGTCGGACAGTTGCCCTGCGTAGGGCCGCGCGCCGCTGTCGGGCAGCGGCTCGAGGTGCCGGACCTCGCTGTCGACCGGCAGCCACGCGCCCACGACCAGCGCGCACTGCGGCGGCGGCGCATCGGCGTAGCACTCGGACGGTAGGTCCCCGGCCCCGTTGGCCCTGGGAACGAGCGTGCTGATGTACACCGACCCCGGTACGAACCCGCTGCCCGTACCGATGGCCTGCACCGTGCCATGGTCGTTGACGTACATCGACGCGGTGACCTGGCTCGACGAGCCCACGGGTCTGAGGTCCGCGTACGCGTCGGTCGCCGCATGGGCGGGTGCGGTCGGCAGCAATCCGGCCACGGCGGCGGCTACGGCCAGGGCCTTGCGTACTGATCTCACGATGCCCCCTTTTGGGCAGGTATCTGGTCGCGACGAGCCTGCCCGCTGCCGTTTCACCAACCTTAAACAGCCCTGGTGTCGCGCGACACCAGCGGTGCCGCCTCCACCCCGATCTCCTCCATCCGGGCGCAGTAGGCGACGAACCATCGGCGCGCCTCACCGTGGCGTCCGGCCGTGGCGAGTGCGGTGACGAGACCGAGGTACGCGGGCTCGTCGTACGGCTCGCGTTCGAGGATGCGGAGCAGGCGCCGGACGGCGGCGTCCCACTCGCCCGCCCCGGCCGCCGCGTCGGCGAGCGCGCGGCAGACCGCGAGGTACGTCGCGCGGGCCTCGTCGCGCAGCGCGGCGGCCCAGTCGTCGTACACGTTCTCCTCCAGGAAGTCGCCGACGTAGGTGACCTCCGCGGCGGCCAGCCGCAGCGCCGCCCGACGGTCGCCGCTGTCCCAGGCAGCGAGCGCCTCACTCGCCGCGGTGAGGAACTCGTCCACGTCGACGGCGCGGTGGCCCAGGCCGCCGTGGACCGACGACCGGTCGGTCACGACGACGTGATGGGCCGGGTACCGCTTGCCCGGATCGGCGACGCCGCGCACGGTCGCGATCGCGACGGAGAGCCGGTTCGACAGCCGGACGGGATCCTCACCGGGCCAGAGCATCTCCATGAGCTGCTCGCGTGTCGTGGGGCGGCCGCGCCGGGCGACGAGGATCTTGAGCAGGTCGCGAGCCTTCTTCGACCGCCACTCGCCCGCGGGCACCGGCTCGCCGTCGCGGACGAGCCGGAACTCGCCCAGCGTCTGCAGCGTGAGGGCCGGCTCCTGAGCTGGCGCGGCGATGCGGCCGAGCGCCTGCGCGGCCGCCTGCGCGTGCCCGCGCGCACCGACCGCGCGCAGCTCCGCCTCAGCCCGCGTCGCCAGCGCGTGCCCGTGTGGGCCGCCGATCCGCTCGGCCAGGTCCAGCGTCGCGAGCGACTCACCAACCGGAGCACGCAGGTCGCGCCACAGCGCTGCCGACTCTTCGAGCCACGCGAGCGCGGCGGCGTCGTCCGGACATGCGCGCGCCGACAGGTGGAGACCCTCGGCGATCCCGGCCGGGTCGCGCCGGTCGCGAGCCGCCGCGAGGGCGTCCGCCGCGAACCGCGCCGCGGCCGAGCGGTCGTGCCGCTCCAGCGCGACCACCGTCGCGGCGAGGAGGGCGGCGACGCGGCTGCCACCCGTTGCCGCGTCGAGCGCGCGGTCGGCCAGGAGTGTCGCCTGCTCTGGGTTCTCGGTCGCGACCACGCGGGCGAGGCCCGCCAGTGCGGGGACCAGGCCCTGCACGTTGCCGGCCGTCTCGGCGACCGTCACCGCGTGCTCGTATGCGGTCCGGGCCAGCGTGCGGTCGCCCCGCTCGCGGTACACGTCGCCCGCATTCGCCAGCGGGTAGCACGCGTTGGCCGATCCGATCCGTTCATACAGGTCGCGAGCAGCCTCCAGGTCGGCGAGTGCCTCGTCGAGCCGCCCCAGCTTCCGCCGGGCGTCACCGCGGTTGTTGAGCGCGAGCGCGTGGAAGTTCGCGAAGCCGGCGACCTCGGCGAGTCGTACCGCGGCGTCGAGCTCGTCGACAGCGGCCTCGTACCGGCCCTCGTAGATGAGGTGGCTGCCGCGGTTCGAGCGGATGCGGACGACCTGGACGACGTCGCCGGCGCGCTCGGCGTAGGCGAGCGCGAGCGCGTCGTGCTCACGGGCGGCGGCTCGGTCCCCTGCCGCGGTGGCGTGGACGGCGAGCGTCGCGTGCGCCGCGGCCAGCGCCCGCTGGTCACCGCACTCGGTTGCGCGGGCGAGCGCCGCCGTCGCCAGCTCCCGGCACGCGTCCATGTCTCCGGTGACCCGGAGGACGGCCGCGCGCCAGGCCAGCAGCAACGCCTCATCAGCGGGCTCGCCCGGCTCCGGGCGCGCCCGCGCGAAGGTGGCGAGGGCCTCGTCGAAGCGACCGCGCCAGTACTGCACGAGACCCATCCGCCAGGCGAGCGCGGCCGGCAGCGTGCCGAGTCCGGCGCCGGCCCGCTCGAAGCAGTCGAACGCGAGAGTCCACTCACCGCGGATCTGGTACGCCTCGCCGGCGAGCCGCTCGACGGCGGCCGTCCGCGCGCTGTCCGGCAACGACTCGACCGTGCGGACGACGAGGTCCACGACGCCGGCGGCAAGCAGTCGCGGCCCGTGCTCGGCGAGGACCCGGACGGCTCCCGCGTGGTCGCCGAGGGCGAGCAGTTCGCGCAGGCAGTCGGCGACGTGCCCGTTCCCCTCGAACCACATCGCGGCACGACGCCGAACCTCGTCCGGCGACAGCGCGGACAGGCCCCGCGCGTCGAGCGCATAGTCGCGGACCAGCGCGTGCAGCCGGTACCACCCGTGCTCGCCGGCCTGCTGCTGAAGGAACAGACCGCTCCGCGAAAGCCTCTCGATCGTCGCCCCAGCGTCGGCGATGCCCAGCGCGTCGCACGTCCCCTCGGTGAAGCGGTCGAGGATCGCGCCGGCGCGGACCAGGTCGCGCACTTGCTCCGGCGCGCGGGCGAACACCTCGTTCGCGAGATACCGGAAGACTGTTCCGCCGCGCCGGCTCGCCGCCTCCAGCGTCGGCAGCCACGCGACCGGCGGCCCGCCCTGGAGCGCCTCGACGGCCAGCCGCACCGCGGCGGGCCAGCCGCCCGTCGTCTCCGCCAATTGTCCGGCCACCTCCGCGGCCTCCGGCCCGAGCGAGGCGCGAAGCAGGGTGGCCAACTCGTCGCGGGTGAACGCCAGGTCTCCCGCGGTGAGCTCCAGCACGGCGCCCTGGCCGCGCAGCCGGTCGATGGCGAACGGCGGGTCACGCCGCGATGCGAGGACGAGGTGCAGGCGGTCCGGCATGTGACGTACGAGTGCCTCGACCAAGCCCTCGGAGTCGGGGGCGGCGTGGATCTCGTGCAGGTCGTCGAGGACGAGCACGCGGTGCTCGGCGAGCACGTCACTCAGGGCGTCGCACACGAGCGAGACCCAGGACTGGACGTCACCTGGCACCTCGACGAGCCGCGCGCGCGGGAACCCTGGGACGACCCGGCGTAGCGCGTCGACGACGCCGCGACCGAGGTGCGCTGGCGACGCGTCGTCCGGCCCGAGCGCGTACCACGCGACCGGACGGTCGGCCGCCCACTCGCGCAGCAGGGTCGACTTGCCGAAGCCCGCGTCGGCGACGACCACTGTCAAGCGATGGTCGGTCGCGGCGGCGAGCGCATCGGTAAGGCGGGGACGCGGCAACCACGACATGCGCACGACAGCGGATCCCTCCCCGACAATGCGCGACGAGTTTAGCCTCGCCCACGTGTCGTTCAGCGCGGCGGTTCGGTGCTAGCGGGACATCGGCGAGTCCTCTCCTTTCTTATGCGCGTGAGCCGTCCCACATCGCGAGCAGCGACGCGGCCAGCCGTTCCGGCTCGACGCGGTGCGGCGGGTCGAAGTGGTGCCGCTCCTCGAATACCTCCACCGTGAAGTCCGGGAACACCGTGGCCAGTCGCTCGGCGATCTCGGCGAACTGGTGCGGATTGCTCAACCCACCGAGCGCGAAATAGACCGGCCGGTCGTAGGCCGCGAGCGCCTCCCGCGTCAGGTCGTAGGACCGGAACGTGGCGAGGAAGGCCCTGATCCCGGCCGGCCGCTTCTCCATCCACGGCGGTGGCGGCCCAGGGGGCGGCTCGGGCATCGTCATGCCGTCCCGAAGATTCGCTGCCCGGAACCCGGCCATGAACTCCGCGGTTGGCAACGCCTCGAGTGCGGCGTACCGGTCCAGCAATGCGCGGTGCTCGGCGGACCAACCCCACTGACCGGCCCACGCGGGCTCGAACAACGCGAGGCTCGACAGCCGGTCGCCGTGCCGCGCGGCGACCGCCAGCGCCGAAGCACCACCGCCGGAGTACCCGACGAGGTGGAAGCGCTCCCAGCCTCGCGCGTCGGCTTCGCGCAGAACGCCCGCGACCTCGGTGTCGAGGCTGTAGTCGTCAGGAGGCGCCGCGTCGCGGTAGACCTCGAGGTCCTTGACCATCGCGTCGACGCGATCGCCGAGGACGCCGAGGAGCGCGCCGTACGCGAGGTCGGCCGGCAGCACGCTCCCGGGGAGGAACAGCACGCGATGCGTCGACACCGCCACCTCCCGGCCGTGGCCCGCCCTAGCAGTTGTTGGTGACGCAGGCGTCGGTGAGCGGCACGCAGTAGTTGGTCGGGCAGTAGTTGGTCAACGCGTAGATCGGCGGCGTCGGCTGCGGGTCCGCGGCACCGACGACCAGGTCCAGCTCGGCAGCGGTGAGCTCGGTCAACGTCTCCTTGCGAAGGCGGAGCGTGCGGGAGCGATTCACCGGGTTCCTCCTGGGCGGGTGAGATGAGGGGCTCCGTGACGATACGTCCCTTTACCCGCCCGATCCAGGAGCCGCCGGGCACCCGACCACCTAGCCGCCGTCCGCCGCCCGCTCCAGCGCGGCGACGTCGAGCTTCCGCATGCCGAGCATCGCCTGCATGGCGCGGTTCGCTCGCGCCGGGTCCGGGTCGCCGAGCAGTTCGGACAGCCGGGTCGGGATGATCTGCCAGGACAGGCCGAACTTGTCCTTGAGCCAG
>CBQZLL010000071.1:0-12366 GCA_967749945.1 uncultured Frankiaceae bacterium | reverse complement strand
ATCCGCTCCTCCTCCGCCTGGCGATGCACCATCCTGACCGCCGCTCGCGACGGTCGGGGTTTGAGAGACGCGCCCTAACGCGCCATCCGGCATATTCGGCCTGCTGCGCGACGGCCAACGCTGCCGGACGGCGCGCTGTCGTACCCCCGTGATGTGATGCGGGGCGTGCCGGCAAGCCCGACGTACCGACTGCTGCGCGCGGCGCCGGCTCCGGTCGCCGCGCCGGTCCTCGACGACGCGCAACGCGCCGTCGTCGACCACCCTCACGGTCCGTTGCTCGTCCTCGCCGGCCCCGGCACGGGCAAGACCACGACGCTCGTCGAGGCCGTCGTCGCCCGCGTCGAACGCGGCCTCGCGCCCGAGCGGGTGCTCGTCCTCACGTTCTCCCGCAAGGCCGCCGACGAGCTGCGCGCTCGGGTCACCGCGCGCCTCGGGCGAACGGTGACGGAGCCGTCGGCGTGGACGTTCCACGCGTTCTGCCACGCCCTGGTCCGCCGCTACGCCACCGCGCCGGGCCTGGAGATGCCGCGGCTGCTCTCCGGTCCCGAGCGCGAGGTCCGTATCCGCGAGCTGCTGCTCGGCAACGCCGACGGCGACGGCACGCGCTGGCCCGCATCGGTCGTCCCCGCGTTGCGGACCCGCGGCCTCGCGCACGAGGTCGCCGACCTCCTCGACCGGGCCCGCGAACGTGGTCTGGACGGCCCCGCGCTGAGCGCCCTCGGCGACGCGGACGCGCGGCCGGAGTGGAGCGCCGCGGGCCGGTTTCTCGACGAGTACCTCGACGTCCTCGACGCGCGCGGCGAGGTCGACTACGCCGGGCTCGTCGGTCTGGCGACCGGCGCGCTGCGACTGCCCGAGGTGCTCGACGACGTCCGCGCGCGCTACCGCGCGGTGTTCGTCGACGAGTACCAGGACACCGACCCGTCGCAGGAGGCGTTGCTGGCCTTGATCGCAGGCGACGGCCGCGACCTCGTCGTCGTCGGCGACCCCGACCAGTCGATCTACGCGTTCCGCGGCGCGGACGTGTCGTGCATCCTCGGGTTCCCGGACCGGTTCCGCACCGCCGCCGGCCGACCTGCGCCGCGGCTCGCGCTCGCGGTGTCGCGGCGGTTCGACGAGACGACGCACGCGCCGTCCCGCGCCCTCGCCGGACGCATCCCGACACCCGGCCTGCCCGCGTCGCTCCGGGCGGCGCACCGCGACGTCCGCGCGGCCGGCCCGGAGGGCATACCGCCGGAGGTCCGCATCTACCCGACGGTCGCCGAGGAGGTGCAGGCGGTCGCCGACCTCCTCCGTCGCGCGCACCTGCGCGAGGGAATGCCGTGGCGTTCGATGGCGGTGCTCGTCCGGTCGGGCGTGCGGTCGATCCCGGTGCTGCGGCGAGCGTTCGCGATGGCGGGGGTGCCCGTGTCGGTGGCGGCGGACGAGGTGCCGGTCGCGCGCGACCCGGCGGTGGCACCGTTGCTCCTTGCGGTGCGCCTGGCCGACTGGCTGCGCAGGCGGGAGGGCGACGCGCCGTTGTCCGCCGACGAGGCGGAGCTGCTGTTGCTCTCGCCGCTGGCGCGAGCGCTGCCGAGCGGGCTGCGGCTGCTCGGCCGCCGTCTTCGCGACCTCGACCGGGCGGCGGGGGCGACGTTCCCGCGCCCGTCCGCCGACCTTGTCCGCAACGCCCTCCTGGACCCCGTCGACCTCGCCACGGTCGACTCGTGGGCGGCCGCCCCCGTGCACCGCCTGGCCGGCCTCCTGGAGGCCGCGCGGGCCGTCCTGGCGGGCGGTGGGACGCCCGAGGACGCGCTGTGGGCGCTCTGGGACGGCAGCGGGTGGGGGCGGCGGCTGGAGGCCGAGGCCGGTCGCGCCGGACCGGCCGGACGGCAGGCCGACCGCGACCTCGACGCGGTGCTCGCGCTGTTCCAGGCCGCGGCCCGCCTCGAGGAACGCCGTCCGCGCGGTGGCGTCGCCGCCCTGATGGACGAGCTCGCCGCGCAGGAGATCCCGGCCGCGCCGACCGAGGAGCGGGCGGCGGCGGAGGACGCCGTACGGCTGCTCACCGCGCACCGGGCCAAGGGCTTGGAGTGGGACGTCGTCGTCGTGTCCGGCGTGCAGGAGGGCGTCTGGCCGGACACCCGGCGGCGCGGCTCGTTGCTCGACGCGGACATGGTCGGCGCCGACGGCCCACGCCCCGTGCCAACGCCCGCACAGCTGCTCGCCGAGGAGCGCCGCCTCCTCTACGTCGCGCTCACTCGCGCCCGCCGTCGTCTCGTCGTCACCGCCGTCGAGTCGCTGGACGAGGGCGGCGAACGACCGAGCCGGTTCCTCGACGAGCTCGACGTCCCGGCCGTCCAGGCGCGCGCCGCCGCGGACGGCGGCACGCTCTCCGTCGGCTCCCTGGTCGCGCGGCTGCGCCGCGTCCTCGACGACGCGGCGAGTCCCGAGCCGCTCCGCTACGCCGCCGCCCGCCGCCTCGCCGACCTCGCCCACGAGGTGCCCGCGGCACGACCGGAGACGTGGTGGGGCCTCGCCGCGACGACGCCCGGTGTGGGCCCCGTCCGCGACCCGGACGCACCGTTGGTGCTGTCAGGCTCGGGGCTCGCGGCGCACCAGCGGTGCCCGTTGCGGTGGTTCCTCGACCGCGAGGTCGGGGCGCGGTCGCCCTCGACGGCAGCGCAGGGCTTCGGGTTGGTGTTGCACGCCGTCGTACGTCTCGTCAGCGACGGCGTGCTCGCGCCCGACGTCCCCGCGTTGCTCGCCCGGCTCGACGACGTCTGGCCGTCGCTCGGCTTCGAGGCGCCGTGGCACGGCGCGGCGGAACGCCGCGAGGCCGAGTTCGCGTTGCAGCGCTTCCTCGTCTGGCACGCCGCGCGAGCGCGCACCGTCGCGGGCAGCGAGCAGGAGTTCCGCGTCGACGTCGGCGACGTCGTCCTCGTCGGCTCGGCCGACCGGGTCGAGATCGCGGCGGGCGGCGAGGTCCACGTCGTCGACTTCAAGACCGGCCGCAACGCCCGCAGTGGCGACGACCTCGCCGCCGACCCGCAGCTCGGCGTGTACCAACTGGCCGCGCGCGAGGGCGCGTTCGCCGACCTCGCCGGCGACGGCGCCGCCGTCGGCGGTGCCGAGCTCGTCTGGCTCCGTAACGAGCGCCGGGGCGGCCTGCCGCAGGTCCAGTGCCAGGACCCGCTCCCGTACGGCGACGACACCTGGGTGCACGCGATGCTCGCGGGCGCGGCGACAGCGATCCGCGCGGAGTCGTACCCGGCACGACCGGACGACGACTGCGACCGCTGCCCGTTCCGCGGCTGCTGTCCCGCGCATCCCGCCGGACGGCAGGTGGTCGAGTGACGACGACGCTCCCCGGGGCGGCGGCGCCGACCGTGCCCGAGGCGACGGGGGAGTACCTGTCCCCGCTGCTCGGGACCGACTACACCCCCGAACAGCTCGCGGTCGCGGCGGCGCCGCCCGACCCGTTGCTCGTCGTCGCGGGCGCGGGGTCCGGCAAGACCGCGGTGATGGCCGCGCGGGTCGTGCACCTCGTCGCGTACCACCGGTTGCCGGCGTGCGAGGTGCTCGGCCTGACGTTCACCAACAAGGCCGCGGTCGAGCTGGCCGAACGCGTCCGCAAGGCCCTCGTGAAGCTCAGCCGCGCGGGCGTCGTCGACGTCGACCTGCTCGACGACCTGCCGACGGTGTCGACGTACCACGCGTACGCCGCCGCCGTCGTCCGCGACCACGCCCTGCGGGTCGGCCGCGAGCCGCAGTCGGAGCTGCTCACCGAGGCGACCCGCTGGCAGGTCGCGGGGCGGGTGGTGCGGCGGGCGGCGGGACCGTTCCGGCACCTGCGCTGGCAGCCGGCGTACGTCACCCGCCTGGTCCTCGCGCTCGACGCGGAGATGTCCGAGCACCTCGTCGCGCCGGAGTCCGTGCGGGCGTTCGACGAGGTGCTCACCGCCGAGGCCGACGCCCTGGTGAAGCCGGCCAAGGCGCTGGCCCAGTGCGGCACCACCGCGCGCGAACGCGACGAGCTGCTCGACCTGGTCGAGGCGTACCGCGCCGCGAAGCGCGCCGGCGACCTCATCGACTTCGGCGACCAGGTGGCGCTCGCCGCCGAGATCGCCGCCGCGTCGCCCGACGTCGCCGTCGCCGAACGCGCCCGCTACGCCGCCGTTCTCCTCGACGAGTACCAGGACACCGGTGTCGCGCAACGCCTGCTGCTGCAGCGGTTGTTCGGCGACGGGCACCCGGTCACCGCCGTCGGCGACCCCAACCAGAGCATCTACGGCTGGCGCGGCGCCTCCGTCGGCAACCTGGCCCGCTTCCCCGAGCACTTCCCGGCCGCCTCGGGCGAGCCCGCGGCGACGTTGCGGCTCATGACGTCGTTTCGCTGCGCCGGGCGCGTGCTCGACGTCGCGAACGCCGTCGCGCGACCGCTCGTGACGTCGTCGGGCGCGGCCCGGAGGCCGGTCGTCGACGTGCCCGAGCTGACGCCGTGGGGCCCCGACCCCGGCGACGTCCGCGCCGCACTGCTGCCCACCGTCGAGGACGAGGCGGGGTGGGCGGCCGACGCGATCGCGGGGGCGGTCCGCGGCGGGACGCCGCCGAGGGAGTGCGCGGTGCTGTGCCGCCGCCGTACCGACTTCGGCGCGTTGCACCGCGCGCTCGTCGACCGTGACCTGCCCGTCGAGGTCGTCGGTCTCGGGGGCCTGCTGGAGATGCCCGAGGTCGCCGACGTCGTCGCGTACCTGCGCGTGCTGGTCGACCCGGCCGCCAACCCGGCGCTCGTCCGCCTCCTCACCGGACCGCGCTGGCGGATCGGCTCCCGCGACCTCGTCGCGCTCGGCCGCCGCGCGCGGCACCTCGCCGGGCCGAGCGTGGGCGGCGACGATGTCGCGCTCGACCTCGACCCGGACACCGCGCTTCGTACCGCCGCTGTCGGCACCGACCCGGTCGACGTCGTCTCACTCGCCGACGCGCTCGACAGCCACGGCCGGCCGGAGTCGTACTCCGCCGAGGCGTACGACCGGCTCCTCGCGCTGCGCGACGAGCTGCGGTCGCTGCGGCCGTTGCTCGGGCAGGCCGTCGTCGATGTCGTCGCCGAGATCGTCCGCCGGACCGGACTCGACGTCGAGATCGAGGCCGAGCCCGACCGCGTCGCGGCGGCGCGCGCGGCGAACCTCGACGCGTTCCTCGACCACGCCGCGCACTTCGTCGGGGTCGACGGGACGAGCGACGCGCGGGCGTTCCTCGCGTACCTCGACGCGGCGGCCGACGCCGAGAACGGTCTCGACGCGGGCGGCGTCTCCGGCGCCGACACCGTGAAGCTCCTCACGGTGCACAAGGCCAAGGGCCTCGAGTGGGACGTCGTCGCCGTGCCCGGGCTGACGACCGGCGTCTTCCCGTCCGCGCAAGGCCGGCCGCGGTGGACCCAGCGGCCCGAGGTGCTGCCGTACGCGCTGCGCGGCGACCGCGACGACCTGCCGCCGCTGGAGCGGCTGGCGACCGCGGCGCTCGACGCGTTCAAAGCCGACTGCGCCGCCGAGTCCGCGGACGAGGAACGCCGTCTCGGCTACGTCGCTGTCACCCGCGCCCGCCGCACCCTGTTGCTGTCCGGCTACTGGTGGGGCGCCGCACAGATCCGCCCGAAGGGCCCGTCGTCGCTGCTCGCCGAGGTCACCGCATTGCGCGACCTCGTCACGGTGGAGGAGTGGGCCGGCGACCCCGAGCCCGACGCGACGAACCCGTTGCTCGCCGGGCGCGGGGCGGACGTCGCGTGGCCGGCGCCGTTCGCACCCGAGCGGCTGGCCCGCCGCCGTGCCGCCGCCGACCTCGTCCGGTCCGCGGCGGACCTGCCCGACCTCCCGCTCGACCCCGCGATGGCAGGGGTCGACGCGGAGTGGCGGGTCGAGGCCGACCTGCTGCTCGACGAGCTGCGCCGTGCCCGCCGGTCCGAACGTCTCGTACCCTTGCCGGCGCGGCTCACCGCGAGCCAGGTCGTGCTGCTCGCGGAGGACCCCGACGAGCTGGCCCGCCGCCTCGCCCGGCCGCTCCCGCAGCGCCCGGGGGCGCGGGCCCGGCGAGGCACGCGGTTCCACGCCTGGGTCGAGTCGCTCTACGCGGACCGCCCGCTGCTCGACCCCGACGACCTGCCCGGCGCGATGGACGACCCGATGGACGACGCCGAGCTGGCCGAGCTGCAGGCGACGTTCCTCGCGAGCCCGTACGGCGACCGGACGCCGGTCGCGGTGGAGCGCGCGTTCGACCTCGTCGTCGGCGGGCGGGTCCTCAGCGGGCGGATCGACGCGGTGTACGCCGACGCCGACGGCGGCTACGACGTCATCGACTTCAAGACCGGCGCGGTGCCGCGCGACTTCGCGGCGGCGTCGTTGCAGCTCGCGACGTACCGGCTCGCCTGGGCGGGCATCACGGGTGTCGATCCCGCCCGCGTCCGCGGCGGGTTCCTCTACGTCGCCACCGGCACCGTCAAGCGACCCGACCACCTGCTCGACGCGACCGAGCTCGCCGCGCTGCTGTCCGACCCGGCGGTCGGGAGCCAGACGGCGTTGTTCTAGGAGGCCGGGCGAAGCCCGGCCCTCCCCGAACGTCGTGATCTTGGCGAGGTTTTGCACCAGATGCGTGCAGAACATCGCCAAGATCACGGGAGATCGCAGGGCTGCCCTACGCGGCGAGTGCCGTACAACCGCGCAGCGCCGTCCATCGGCGTTGCGCGGCGTCGGCGGCTGTGCCGCTCAGTGGCACCGGGACCCCGCGCGCGATGACCGCGGGCGCCCACGCGTACCGGTCGACGTGCCGCCCGGTCACCGTCACCGTGAACACGCCGGTCTGGGCGCCGAGTCCGCCGCGCGCGTAGAAGACGAAGTTGCCGAGGCCGTACGACACCAACGTCCGCCCCAGCATCCCCGCGCCCAGCAGCACGTGCGCGTGCGATCCGACCACGATGTCCGCGCCGGCGGCCGCGAGCTTGCGCGCGATGTCGTGCTGCCGCGGGATCGGGCAGCCGTGCCGCTCCGCGCCCCAGTGCAGGTACACCACGACCGTGTCGGCGTCGCGCCGGGCGGTGCGGACCGCGCGCAGCAGCCGCGCCTCCTCGTACGCCGACGCGAGCCCGGGCTGCCCGACGCCGGCGGTCCACGAAGAGCGCAACGCGTCGTCGAGCACGTGCGTCGCGCCGAAGAACGCGAGCCGCTGCCCTTTCACGGTGACCCGCCACGGTGCGTACGCCGCGTCCGCGTCGAGCCCGACCCCGACGACCGGGAAGTGCGCCGCCCGCGCCGCCGCGATCGAGTCGCGCAGGCCGACGACGCCGTAGTCCACGCCGTGGTTGTTCGCCTCGGTGACCACGTCGACACCCGCCGCGCGCAACGCGGCGAACGCCGTCGCCGGCGCGCGGAAAGTGAAGTCCTTCGGCTGCCGGATGCCGCGGTCCGTGATCGCGGTCTCGAGGTTGACCATCGTCACGTCGGCCGCCGACAGCAGGGGCGTGATCGCCGTCAGCCCGCCGGTCAACGCGGACGCCGACAGACCCTCGAAGTGCACGTCACCGCCGAACGCGATCGTCACCGCTTGCGGCCGCGGGGTCGGCGACGGCGAGTGCGGGAAGGTGGGGGAGGGCGCCGCGGTCGTCGGCGGCGCGGGCGGCACCGCGACCTCGCGGTTGGTGCACGCGACGACCGCGAGCAGCGCGACGACCGCGACCCACCGTCGCGTCACCGCGGGTCCGACCGGTCGAGGTTCCAGTGCCGGGTCGCGGCCGCGAGCCACCCGCCATCCTGCGCCGGGAGGAGCGCGAAGCGGGTGATCGTGTGCTGCCCGCCCTCGTGGTCGCCGTACAGCAGGTCGATCGTCAACGCGCGCCGCGCCTCGATGGCCTCCCGCGCCGCCGCGAACGCCGGATCCGCCGGGTCGCGGAACGCGCCCTGCCAGAAGCCGTAGCCGCTCGCGGGGACGTAGAGGTCACGGGTCAGGCGGCGGAACTCCTCGACGGGCCGGCGCGCGTGGTCGCCGGTCGCGCGCTCGGCCCAGAAGTCCCAGCGGTCGAGGACCGCGAGGCCGTTCCCGACGTTCTGCAACGCGATCGCCAGGTAGATCGCCTCGTCGGTCGCCTCGGCGGCGGCGCGACCGCCGGGCACCTTCACCCAGTGGTCGTCGACGAACCCGACCTTCTCCTCCGGGTCGCCCAACCGCGACGGTACGAGCACCGGCCGGATGCCCGCGAGCAACGCGCGTTCGGTGACCCGCGCGGACCGGTTGGCCGACCGGACTGCCGCGAACGTCGCCGCCGCGAGGACGAGCGTGCCGCCCGCGGTCGCGAGCGCCGAGATCGTCGCCCAGTCGGTCATCGCAGCCTCCGGAGCACGGCGGGCAGCTCGGCTAGCGACTCGATCCGCGCGTCCGCGACCGCGGCCTCCGGCCAGGACGCCTGCACGTACCCCCACGGCCCGCGCCGGACGAACACCGCCGCCAGCCCCGCCGCCTTCGCGGGCACGACGTCGTTGTCGACGCGATCGCCGACGTACGCGACCTCCTCGGGCGGCAGCCCCGCGGCGTCCGCGACGCGGGCGAAGAACGCGGGGTCCGGCTTCTCGACGCCCCAGGCCGCGGACGACGCGACGACGTCGAGGTCGAGACCGAGCGAGCGCACCAGGCGTTCCGAGACGTCGGGCGGCTGGTTGCCGCAGACGCCGACGACGTAGCCGTCGGCCTTGAGGGCGCGCAGGCACGGCACCGCGTCCGGGTAGAGGTCGGCGGCCGACAGCTCGTACGTCGTCCCCGCCGCCGCGCGCGCCGCCTCGGTGCGGCCCAGGTCGAAGTCCGGGTCGAACGTCCGCAACGTGTCGAGGTGGTTGCCCCGGCGCTCGACGGCCGCGCCGAGCACGCCCATCAACGTCAGCGACGGGACGCCGTACCAGTCGGCCCAGGCGCGCCAGAGGCCGTCCTCGCTGAGCAGCGTCTCGCCGACGTCGAGGAACACCGCGCCGATCACGACCGACCGCCGGGCACGAGCCGGGCGAGCTGCCGCGCGACGTACGCCGGGCGGCCCGCGTCCATGCCGTACAGCACCGCGTGCACGGGCTGCACGGTCGCATGCGCGACCGCGCGGCGCCACAGCACGTCGGGGTCGGTTCCGCGCGGCGGGACGTACGCCGCCAGCGTCGTCCGCGCCCGTTCCACGCCCAGGCACTGCACGAACCACGCCAGGTCCTGCGCCGGGTCGCCGACGTGCGCGTCGGTCCAGTCGATGACGCCGACGAGCCGGCCGTTCGCGACGAGCAGGTTGCTCTCGCCGAGGTCGGCGTGCACCACGGCCTCGACGGCGACCGGCTCGCGCAGCGTCGCGAACGCCTCGTGCAGCGCCCCCACCGCCGCCCACGGGAGCAACGGCACCACCTCGGCCGTCGCGCGCTGCGCGAGCACATCGAGGTCGAGACGGCCGGGCGAGGCGAGCCCGAGCACCAGGCCGTCTGCGGTGTCCGTCGCGTGCAACGCGGTGAGCAGCGCGGCGACGTCGTCGCCGAGCGCCGTCGAGTCGGCGCAGGTCGCGCCGCTGCCCGGCAAGCGCGGGTAGAGGCCGTACGCCCTGCTGTCGAGCGTGTGGACACTCAGCTCCGGCACCGCAACCGGCAGCCGCGGCCCGAGCATCGCGAGCAGGCGGCGTTCGACCCGCAACGCCATCGCGACCGGCTCCCGTCGCGGCAGCCGGAACACCCACGCGCCGGTGTCGACGACGACGAAGTCCCAGCCGTTCTCGACGACGCGCGCCCCGGTCAGGTCGACCGCCGGATGAGCGGCGGCCAGCGCGGCCAGGTCTGGGGTCACACAGCACAGCCTAGGTCGTGACGCCCTAGGCTCCCCGCATGACCGACGCCGTCCGCGACTACGTCGCGACTCACACCAAGCGCCTCCACGACGACCTCGACGCGTGGCTGCGCATCCCGTCGATCTCGGCCGACCCCGACCGCAAGGACGACGTGAGACGTAGTGCCGAGTGGGCGGCGACGGCGTTGCGCCGCAGCGGTTTCGGTACCGTCGAGGTCTGGGAGACCGACCATGGCGGGCACCCTGCGGTCTACGCCGAGCGCTACGTCGCCGACGGCCTGCCGACCGCGCTCGTCTACGGCCACCACGACGTGCAGCCCGTCGACCCGGTCGAGCTGTGGGAGTCGCCGCCGTTCGAGCCGACGGTGCGCGGCGACGACCTGTTCGCCCGTGGTGCCGTCGACGACAAGGGGCAGGTGCTGTTCCACCTGCTCGGTCTCGAAGCGGCGCTCGCGGCGTACGGGGAGCTCGGCGTCAACCTCAAGGTCATCGTCGAGGGCGAGGAGGAGATCGGCTCGCCGAACTTCGCGGCGCTGCTCCGCCGCGAACACGAGCGGCTCCGCTGCGACGTCGTCGTCGTCAGCGACACCGGCATCTTCGACAAGGACACGCCGTCGATGTGCATTGGCATGCGCGGCCTCGTCTACTGCCAGCTCGACGTGTACGGCCCCGAGGTCGATCTCCATTCCGGGTCGTTCGGCGGCGGCGTGCCCAACCCTGCGACCGAGCTCGCGCGACTCGTCGCGGCGATGCACGACGCGGACCGCCACGTGACGATCCCCGGCTTCTACGACCGCGTCGTCCCGCTCTCCGACCGCGAGCGCGAGCTGATGGCGGCGCTGCCGTTCGACGAGAAGGCGTGGCTGACGGACGCGACGTCGACGGCGACGCTCGGCGAGGCCGGGTTCTCGACGCTCGAGCGGCTGGGCGCCCGCCCGACCGCGGAGGTCAACGGCATCTGGGGCGGCTACACCGGTGCCGGCCAGAAGACGATCATCCCGGCCGAAGCGCACGCGAAGATTTCGTTCCGGCTCGTCGCCGACCAGCGGCCCGAGGAGATCGAGCCCGCGGTCCGCGACTGGGTCGCGTCCGTCCTCCCCGAGGGGCTACGGCACGAGGTGACCTTCTTCAGCGCTGTCCGGCCGTGCCTCACGCCGCTCGACCACCCGGCCCTACAGGCCGCGTCGCGCGCGATGGAGGAGGCGTTCGGCACGCGCGTCCTCTACACCCGCGAGGGCGGCAGCGGACCCGAGGCCGACCTCGCGGAGATCCTCGAAGCGCCCGTCGTGTTCCTCGGCGTCGGCCTGCCCGACGACCGCATCCACTCGCCGAACGAGAAGGTGCACCTGCCGTACCTCGCCAAAGGCGCCGAAGCCGCGGCCTACCTGTGGCGCGAGCTCGCCGCCGTGACGTTCTAAGGCGTGTCTGCCAAAACCCGTGACCTGCTGCGACGGTCAGGGTTTGAGAGACAGGCCCTACCTAGGCGCGCAGCTCGTCCGGCAGCTCGACGTACGGGTCCGTCGTGGAGCGGACCACGTCGCGGGACAGGTCGTGCACCCGCAGGCCGCCGCGGCGGGCGACCTTGCGGAGGCGTTCGAACGCGTCCCGCGGCACGACCGTGAGCCGTTCCGCGAGCACGCCGATCGCCTGCTCGACCGTCACCCGCGCGGCGAGCGCGTGTTCGAGCTGGGTCACGGCGAGGCGGAGCTGGCCCAGCTCGTCGAGGGGGCGTTCGGGCCGCTCAGGGCGACCACGCGGCGCGAGGTCCTCGTGCAGCAGGTCGGCAAGCACCATGGCCGTTGTCAGGTCGCCGCTGTGGTCGTCGCCGATCTGCCAGCCGTCCGGCGTACGCCGGATCATCACGCCGTCCAGCCCGACGCCGGGCAGGTGGGCCGCGATGATCCCCGCCAGCTCGCGCAGCACGCCGATCGCGAGGTCGCTGACCGGGATGCTCGACCGGTCGACGCCGCATAGTGTCCCGACGACCTCGCCGTCCGGAGTCCGTATCGGCACGCCGACGTACGACGTGATGCCGAGCTCCTCTCGGATCGGCGCGGCGGCGTAGAACTCGTCGTGGGCCGCGTCGGACGTCGCGGGCGGCGCCCCCGCGAGCATCCGGTGACAGAAGGAGTCGGTACGGTCGCTCGCCCTGCCTTCGTCGATGCCCGGCCACTCGCCGAGGACCCGATCGAAGGTGAACGTCGTCCCGTCAAGTCCCCCGATGAAGACGACTTCCATTCCGAGCAGCGTTGCGGCCGTCGACAACGCGGCGTCGACCGCCGGATGTCGCAGCGTGGGGGACATGACTGGGGCCTCGTTCCGTAGGGGTACCTCCATGGTGCCGCACTGCGGGCCGCTACGGTAGCGGGGGTTCTGCTCAGCCGGGACGTGCGAGCTCCGCGAGGATCTCGGCGGGGCTGGGGTTGGTGAGCGCGGTGCCGTTCGGGAAGCGGAGCGTGGGGACCGTCTGGTTGCCTCCGTTGATCGTCATGACGTACGCCGCGGCGGCCTCGTCCTCCTCGATGTTGACCTCGCGGTAGC
>CBQZLL010000070.1:0-12505 GCA_967749945.1 uncultured Frankiaceae bacterium | reverse complement strand
GCGACGCCCGTGCCGGAGGCCGGTCCGAGCACGGTGCCCTGCTCGGCACCGTTGAACCTCAGGGTGCACCACGCGGTCACCGGCTCACCGGTCGGTATGCCGGTAGCGCCGTCGTCCGGCGCGACGTAGAGGTAGATCGCGCCGGTCCACACGTCGGTGCCACCGAGAGCGCCCGTACCGGCCGCGTTGTGCGTCAGCTCGAAAGCGCAGCCCCCCAGGTAGTCCGCGTAGGCGGCGTGGGCGGCGACCGGCGCCGTCATGGTGAGCAGGCCGACGGCCAGTCCGGCCGGCACGAGCTTGTTCATCGGGACTCCTCGCGGAGTGCGCAGTGCCAGAGCAGGTACGAGTCGTACGTCGTGTCGCCACCCAGCACGGCGCACGCGGTCGTGTCGGCCTGCGCGACGGCCTCCCGTTCGACGGCGAACGCGGGTTCGAGCTCGGCGAGCACCGGATCGATCAGGTCGCGGACGGACTGCGGCGGGAGCGGGATGTAGTCCACCTCGAGGCACCGGACCACGCTGCCGGCGGGGGTCGTGACGTGTTCGCAGACCTTGACGATGTCGAAGGGTCCTGCCCGGAACTGCCACGGCGCGGCCGCGGCGACGGCGCCCTCGCCGGAGACTGGACCGAGCACGCTGCCCTGGCTGTTGCCGTTGATCGTCAGCTCGCACCACGCTGTGACCGGACCGCCTACGGGTACGCCGGCGGCATCGGTCGGCACGATCACCAGGTCGATCACGCCGGTCCAGACGTCCGTGCCGCCGAGCGCGCCGGTCCCGGTCGGGTTGTTGGTCGTCGTGTCGTGGTAGCCACAGCCGCCCCGGAAGTAGACGGCATCGGCACGGGCCGACGCGGGGGCACCGAGCGCGACGACTGCCACGGCAGCGAGGACGAGTCTCGTCATCGGAACTCCTCGAACGGCGGGCAGTCGTACAGCCAGTACGGACCAGCGAACGTGTCACCACCCAGTGCCGTGCAGGCCGCCGCGTCGGACGCCGCGATCGCGGGGTCGTACACGGTCGTACGGACCTCGTCGAGCGTCGGGTACGCCGGGCCCAGGACGAAGTCGATGAGATCGAGGACGGGCTGCGGGGGGATCTGCGATTGGGTCCGGTCCGTGCAGAGGACGTTCTCGCCCGCCGCCGTGACGACGTGCAGGCAGGGTGTGACCACGTCGGTCTCGGCGGCCCGGAACTGCAACGGTGCCGCGGCGGCGACCGCGCCGACGCCCGACACCGGGCCGAGCACCGTGCCCTGGCTCACGCCGTTGACCCGCAGCTCGCACCACGCTGTCACCGCGCTACCTGTCGGCAGGCCGGACGGGTCGGTCGTCACGACGTCGAGAGACGTCACGCCGGTCCAGACGTTGCGGCCGCCGAGCGCGCCGCTCCCGGTCGGGTTGTTCGTCGTGTCGAAGCCGCAGTTGCCACGGAACGTCCCGCCGCTGGCGTGCGCGGGCGCGGTCGTCGCGAGCAGGCCGGCAACCACGGCGGCGAGCAGGTGCTTCTTCATCGGGTCTCCTCGTAGGGCGGGCAGTCGTAGAGCCAGTACGGACCGGCGAACGTGTCACCACCGAGGACGGCACACGTGGCTGCGTCGAGCGGCGGCGTCACCACGTCGCCGACGGTGTGGATCAGGTCGTAGAACGGCTCGGGCACGATCTGCACCGAGCTCCCGTCGGGGCAGACGACCTCCTCGCCCGACGCCGTCACGGCGTGCGTGCAGATCGCGACGACGTCCAACATACGGTCGGCGCGGAACTGAATCGGGCCCGCGGCGGCGACGGCGCCGGTGCCCGACACGGGACCGAGCACGGTGCCCTGGCTCACACCGTTGACCTTGAGCTCGCACCACGCGGTGACCGCGCCGAGGTCAGCCGGTACGACGCGGAGGAAGACGACGCCGGTGAACACGTTCCGGCCGCCCAGCGCACCACCGCCGACCTCGTTGTTCGCCGACGCGTAGGTGCAACCGCCGCGATAGGTACGGCCGTCCGCGTGGGCGGGCGGCGCGAGCAGGGCCGGCGCGAGGCAGGCCAGGACCAGCCTCTTCATCGGGTCTCCTCGAAGGGCGGGCAGTCCCACACCCAGTACGGACCGGCGAACGTGTCCCCGCCGAGGACCGCGCATGCCGCGACATCGGTCGCCGTGACCGCCGGCTGGACAATGGTCGAGTCGACCTCGTCGAGCACCGGGTACGCCGGGCCGAGGACATAGTCGACCAGGTCGGCGACGGGCTGCGGGGGGAACTGGTACAGGGCCACGTCGGGGCAGACGACCTCGGGGCCCGCGGACGTCGTGACGTGCGTGCAGATCGTGACGTTGTCGTACGGGTGGGCGCGGAACTGCCACGGACCGGCGGCGGCGACCGCGCCGGTGCCGGACACCGGGCCGAGCACGGTCCCGCGACTCTCCCCGTTGATCCGCAGCTCACACCACGCCGTGACGGCGCCGCCGGTCGGTAGGCCAGACGAGTCGGTCGGCACGACGTAGACGTCGGCGGCGCCGGTCCAGACGTCCGTGCCGCCGAGCGCGCCGTTGCCGGTCGGGTTGTGCACGGTGTCCCACCCGCAACCGCCCGTGTACGTCTGGCCGCTCGCGTGGGCGGCCGGCGTCAGCAGGGCCGCCGCGAGGCAGGCCAGGACGAGCGTCTTCATCCGGACTCCTCGTAGGGCGGGCAGTCGTAGAGCCAGTACGGACCCGCGAAGGTGTCGCCGCCGAGGACCGTGCAGGCCGCCGCGTCGACCGGCGGTGTCAGCACGGAGCCGACAGCGTGGACCACGTCGTAGCCCGGCTCGGGCACGATCTGCGCCGTCGTCTCGTCGGGGCAGACGACCTCCTCGCCCGACGCCGTCACGACGTGCGTGCAGAAGGTGACGATGTCCCGCATCCGATCGGCGCGGAACTGAAACGGTCCGGCCGCAACAACCGCGCCGATGCCCGACACGGGCCCGAGCACGGCTCCCTGGCTGACGCCGTTGACGCGCAGCTCGCACCACGCGGTGACCGCTCCCCCGGTCGGCACGCCCGCGTCGGTGGGGACGGCCTGGAGGTACGCCACGCCGGTCCACACCTGTCGGCCGCCGAGCGCGCCGCCGCCCAGCTCGTTGTTCGCCGTCGTGTAGCCGCATTTGCCGCGATAGGTGGCTCCGTCGGCGTGCGCGGCCGGCCCAACTACGAGGAGCGCGGCGCAGCCGAGCGCCGCGACGCTACGCGCCGACATCGCAGCCGACCTGCCACGTGATCGCGTCCTGCGGGCTGGCCGTGCAGGTCCAGCCGAACGCCGTCATCGGCTGCACCGACGACGACGTCGGCGTGGTCGACAACCCCGCGCTCGCGGCGGCGACCGGACCGGACGCGCAGGCGCTCGTCCCGCCGATGGTCCCCGGCCCCGTTGTCAGGACCTCGACCCCGACGGTGCCGCAGACGTTGGCGAAACCGGACGGCGGTGGAGGCGGCAGGCAGGTCGTACTCGTACCCGACGGCGCGCACGACCACGACGTGAGCGGCGGCGCGAACCCGGTGTACGCGATCGTCACCGCCCCCAGCAGGTCGCGGCTGATGTCGACGCGGCCCGCCGGGTAGAACGGCTGGTCCGGCGGCGGGGGCGGCGGGGGCGGGTCGTCGTCCGGCGGCTTGACCTTGCGATGGCCGTACGCGTTGCCGTTGCCCGTCGAGCGCATGGATCCGCTCGAGAACGAGGCGTCGCGCGCCGGCGAGCACGTCGCCGTCTCCGGGTCACGCGACCACCGGTTGGTGACGTCGTCGAAGTAGAGCGCGCTCTGGTCGCCGTCGAGGACGACCTGCGTGCAGACGTACACGGTGTCGTCGGGGTACGTGACATACGACACCCGCGTCGGCGCGAGGGTGAGCGTGCCCTGTCCCGACGCGGACGCGGTGGCGAGGTTGTGGCCGAGGTACGACGCGTCGTTCACCTGGACCGTGCAGGTCAGGGAACCGCTGCGCGGCGACGGGTTCGACGGTCCGGCGAGGACGAGCGGGCCCGCGTCGAGCTCACCGCGCTGGACGCCGGTCGACGCGATGTCGACCGTCGGGTCGGCCGTCGACGTGAGGCCGCAGAGTCCGCCCCACGGCACCGCGAACGTCACGGCCTCGGTGCTTGCCGCGCCCCTGCCGTCGCCGTACGGCGGGCAGTCCCAGAAGATGCTGTCGAGGAGATACGCGTCACCCGTACTGTCGATGACGAGCGGACCGGCGCCGGGCGCGAGCGCCGCGAGCACCGCGCACACCACCGGATCGAGCGGCTCGAAGACAACCGCGTTGAGCAGGTCGAACACGACGGTGAGGGTGTCGTACACCGGCTGCGGGACGACGAGCGTCGACGTCACGGGCGCGCAGCGCACGATCGTCTCCGCGGCGACCGCGACGTGCGTGCACAGCTCGACGATGTCGGTCTCGTTAGGGGTGTAGAGGACGACCCCCGCGGCGAACGCGGCGCCCGTTCCCGTCGTCGGCCCGAGGACCGTGCCGTCGCTCCAGCCGTTGATACGCAGTTCGCACGACGCCGTCACCGTCGCGCCGCTCGGGACGCCAGCCGGGTCCGTCGGGACGATCGCAAGGTAGACCTCGAGGGTCGTGGTGTTGTTCCCGCCGAGCTGCCCGCCCGGGAGCTCCCGGGTCACGGAGGTATTGGAGCAGCCGCCGCGGTAGTCGAACGACGCCGCGTGCGCGGCGATCGGCGCCGCGACGGCAAGGAGGCTCACGACGAGGCCGACTGGCCATCGGCGTCGCGCGGGTCTGGTCATCTGGCGTCCTTTCGAGGGGTGCGGTACCGACCGAGCCGACGTACCGTGAGGTTCACAGCCGACTCCCAGCGCGCGCGCAGCGGGGTCGCGGACGACGCGGCGAGCCTGGGTGCCGACGGGGTCCGGCGCGAGGCCGGACTCCCCGAGCCGGGAGGCCCGCCATGGTCCCGAGCCAACGCATCCCGACCGACGCGACCGAGCGCAGCGTGGTCGCCGTCGTCTCCGAACACGGCGCGGACGACCACGTCATCGCGACGGCCGTCGAGACCGCGCGCGCGCTCGGCGTGCCGCTGATCTTCTACGTGCAGGGCGCGACGCGACGCTGGGGCACCGTGCGCCCGACGTTCTGGTCGGCCGACGTCCCCGCCACGGCGACGCTGCTCAGCGCGCTCGACCTGGAACGGTGCGGTGAGCACCCGAGCGCGCTGCTCGTCGCGCGGGCGAACGCCGCGGGCGTCGTCGCGTACGGCGTCCTCGCGCCGCGCCGCGGCACCGGCGGGTTCATGACGACGGCCGCGCGGCAGCACGCCGAGGCCGTCGTCGTCGACTCGCACGACACGGCGTTCACCGCCGTGTTGTCCGAGTGGACGCGGACCCCGAACGAGGGCGCGCTCGTACTCACTAGCCACTGACACACCCCTAATAGCACCGGCAAGCGCGATTGATTACGCGTCATCCGGAGGAATCAGCCAGATCACCCCTGGCCGCGGATCCGGCGACCGGTACGCGGGCGCACAGCCGGTCAGCTCGGTCTGCGCCACCGTGACGTGCGTGCAGAGCCGGACGTCCGCGTCCCAGTGGGCGACGAAGCCGATCCGCGCCGCGTCCGCGAGCACCCCGGGACCGGACACCGGACCGAGCACGGTCCCCCGGCTCTCGCCGTCGACGACGAGCTCGCACGACCCGGCCGCCGTTGCCGGTGCGCCCGTGCCGTCGCGGACGACGGACACCAGCGACACCACTCCTTGCCAGATGTCCATGCTGGCCGGCTGGCCCCCGGGGTCGAGGCCGTCGGTCGCGGTGTAGACGCACCGCCCGGTGTACGACGTGGCCTCGGCTCGCGCGGGGACGGGCCCGGCGAGCAGCAACGCGGCGACGATCGCGAGTCTCATCCCTACTACACGGATAACCCGGAGGTTCCTTACGAGCGGTGCGCTACGTTCGGCACATGGTCGTAGTGATGTCGACGGGGGCGGCGCAGGCGGAGATCGACGCCGTCGTCGCGGTCGTGAGCGACGCGGGCGGGTCCGCGTTCGTGTCGCGCGGGGTGACCAGGACGATCGTCGGGCTGGTCGGCGACGTCGCGCTGTTCCAGACGCTGAACCTCGGCGCGCTGCCTGGCGTACAGGACGTCATCCGCATCTCGCAACCGTTCAAGCTGGTGTCACGGGAGAGCCACCCGACCCCGTCGACGGTGCTCGTCGGCGGCGTGCCGATCGGCCCGGACACCGCGACGCTCATCGCCGGCCCGTGCGCCGTCGAGACGCACGAGCAGACGCTGGAAGCCGCCCGGATGGCGCGCCGCGCCGGTGCCGCGCTGCTGCGCGGCGGCGCGTACAAGCCGCGGACGTCGCCCTACGCGTTCCAGGGGTTGGGTGCAGAAGGGCTGCGCATCCTCGCCGAGGTACGGGACGAGGTCGGCCTTCCGGTCGTCACCGAGGTCGTCGAGGCCGCCGACGTCGATCTCGTCGCGTCGTACGCCGACATGCTCCAGATCGGCACCCGCAACATGCAGAACTTCTCGTTGCTCCAGGCTGCCGGCGCGAGCGGCAAGCCGGTGCTGCTCAAGCGCGGCCTGCAGGCGACCGTCGAGGAGTGGCTGATGGCGGCCGAGTACGTCGCGCAGCGCGGCAACCTGTCGATCGTCCTGTGCGAACGCGGCATCAGGACGTTCGAGACCGCGACCCGCAACACCCTCGACGTCAGCGCGGTACCGATCGTGCACGCGCTCTCGCACCTGCCGGTCATCGTCGACCCGTCGCACGCCGCCGGTCGGCGCGACCTCGTCGTACCGCTGTCCCGCGCGGCCCTCGCGGCGGGTGCCGACGGCGTGATCGTCGACGTCCACCCGCACCCCGAGTCGGCGCTCTGCGACGGCCCGCAAGCGCTGGTGGAGACGGACCTCATGGAACTCGCCGAGGCGATGCGGACGATCCCGCCGCTGCTCGGCCGGACGCTTGCGATGACGGGATCCCCCGCCGCTACTCCCTGATCCAGTCCAGCGACACGGTCAGGACGAGGTGGTACGCCGCCGTGACCTCTGCCGCCGCGACGTCGGCCATCGTGGCGTAGAGGCGGGCCGACGGCAGATCGCCCGGGTACCAGTTCACACCGATCCGCCCGTGGGTCTCCGCGATCGGCGGGACGTTCGGTCCGCCGGCGCCGAGGACGCTGTACGACCGCTGCGTCGCGCACGCGTCGCCGGGCAACAGCGCCATGCAGACCCGGACGGCGTCGGCGACGTAGTCCGTCGTGTCGACGCCGGCCAACTGGACCGTCACCGAGTTGCCCATCACCGGCGCTTCGAGGCTGTCCTGGATGACCCGGCCGGCCGGCGGCGTGCTCGCGACCGCGTGCCCGTCCGCGCGGTACGTCGCCGCGACGTCGTGCCAGGACGAGAAGGCCGGCACCGGGATGCGGATCTCGAAGTCGCCGTCGGTCACGATGCGGAACGCGTGCGCAACCCCTGCGAGCGGCTGCGGCGGAGCCAGCGTCGCGCCGGTGCGCCGGTACCACGCCGAGTACCGGACGTACGCCCATTCGAGGTCGTCGGTCACCGGCGTCGTGTCGGGCGTCGCGGGCGGCGCGGGCGGGTCGACCGCGTACGGCCGCTTCACGTACGGGTTCAGCGTCACCAGCAGGTACGTGCCGGTCATGGTGACCGTCTTCGCCGCGAAGTCCGGCACGGTGCCGGCCTTGACGTAGACGATCGCGCCGTGCGACCCGGCCGTGCCGTGAATCACCCAGCCGCCGGTCGCCTCGGCGGTCGCGGGCGCCGTGACGGCGCCGGCCAGTACCACGGCCGCCGCGAGCATCGGGATGGTCCGCACCATGCCTCCTCGTCCCCTCAGGAGGCGCAGGCTACGGAGGGGCAGGCGGTGCCACAAGGACGGTTGTCGCTACAGCAGCGTCCGCAGCACGCCGACCGCCGCGTCGACCGCCGCGTCGTCGACGTCGAGGTGCACGACCATCCGGACCCGCGCGCGCCCGACGACGCCGACGAGCAGGCCATCCTCGCGCGCCCGTGCGGCGAGCGTCGCGGCGTCGAGCGGGTGCTTCGTGAGGTCGAGCGGGACGATGTTCGTCTCGACCAAGTCGGGGTCGATGACGTCGGGGGCGAGCTCCGCGCAGGCGTCCGCGAGCAGCTGCGCGCGGGTGTGGTCGTCGGCGATCCGGTCGACGTGGTGGTCGAGGGCGTACGACGCCGCGGCCGCGAGTATCCCAGCCTGCCGCATCCCACCGCCGAGCCTGCGGCGGAGCATCCGCGCCTCGGCGATCGCGTCGGTCGAGCCGAGCACCGCCGATCCCACCGGCGCGCCGAGACCTTTCGAGAAGCAGACCGACATCGTGTCGAACAGCGCGCCGTACGTCGCGAACGGCGTTCCCGTCGCGACCGCGGCGTTCCAGATGCGCGCGCCGTCGCAGTGCAGCGCGACGCCGTTGTCCCGCGTCAGCGCGCGCAACGCCTCGAGCGTCGACAGCGGATAGATCGCACCGCCGCCGCGGTTGTGCGTCTGCTCGACCGCGACCGCGCGGGTCACGACCGTGTTGAAACCGCTGGGGCGCAGCTGTTCCGCGACGTCGGACGGTTCGAGGAGACCACGCGCGGAGACGATCGTGCGGGTCTGGATGGCGCCGTGCTGGGCGGCGCCGCCGCCCTCGTAGGTCACGATGTGCGCGTCCGCGTCGAGCAGCAGCTCCGCCGCGGGTGGGACGAGCAACCGGATCGCGATCTGGTTGCCCATCGAGCCGCTCGGTACGAACAACGCCGCCTCGTGCCCGAACAGCGCGGCGACGCGTTCCTCGAGCCGCGCGATGCTCGGGTCCTCGCCGTAGACGTCGTCGCCGACCTCGGCCGCAACCATCGCGGCACGCATGGCGTCAGTAGGGCGAGTGACGGTGTCGCTGCGGAGGTCCACGAAGGTCACCGCTCTACAGTAGTGCTCGGTTCAAGGAGGCCCTCCCGCCCATGTCACCGTCCCGCGCGCGGGTCGGCGTCAGTGCCGACGCGTTCGTCGCTGTCGTGCGCGCATACGCCGACCGCGTCCATGACGACGTCCGCCGGCTGGGCTGTTCCGGGCCTGCGGCCGCCGAGGTCGTGGAGACGAGCGCGCTCGGTCTCGCCGAACGCCTCCGCACCCGCCCCGACGACGTACGCGACCTCGTCGGCGCGTGGTTCAGGGACGCGCGGCTGCACGCCGACCGCGTCGCGGGAGGCGCCGAGCCCGAGGACCTCGCGGCGGGTGAGGGCATCGTGCAACGGTCCGCCGACGACGCCGCCGCGCGCGCGGCGCTCGCCGGTCTCGGCGACCGCGACCGGGTCGCGTTGCTGCTGCGCGACGCGTACGACCTGCCGTACGTCTCCGTCGCCGTCGCGCTCGGCACCGAGACCGAACCGGTCGCCCTGCTCGTCGCCCGGGCGCGGCTGCGCTTCCTCCGCCTCGCGACCGGCGAGGCTCCGGATCAGCCGCCCACCGAGCACGAGGCGCACCTCGCGACCGCCGCGCGGCTCGCCGACGGGCAGCTCTCACCGGACGCCGTCGCCGGTGCCGAACGCCACGCCGCCAAGTGCCCGGTCTGCACTGCGGTGGTCCCCGCCCAGCGCGAGACGCGGCGGCTGCTGTCCGGACTCGCGATCATCGCCATGGCGGACGCCGACCGTGACGCGCTGATCGCCCGCGCGACCGCGGTCGCGCGACGCCTGCTGCCGACCGCTGACGACGTCGCCGCCGCTCGCGGCCCGGCGGCCCGGGGAGTCCTGCCGATCCCGCTCGTCGCGGCCTGCCTGGGCGGCGCGATGGTGCTCGGCACGCTGATCGCGCTGGCGGGCAGCGGCGGCAACGGCTCGTCGCGCGGCGCGCCCGCATTCGACCCGGGCTCCCCCACGCCGGCCGCGACCGCGTCGTCGCCGACGCCGACGCCGACCGGTACGCCGACATCGTCCGGCGGCTCCGCGACACCGACGTCGACCGCGTCCACCCGGCCGCCGCGACAGACGGCGACGCCGAGCGCGGCGTTCTCCGGGTACCCGGGCAGCGAGAGCGCGGGACTGAGCCGCACGGCCGGCCCGAACGCGACCACGGTCGTCGTCACCGGCAGCGGCTGGATCACCGGGCGGACCGTGACGATCACCTACCTCGACGCGCTGCGCCGCCCGACCGGCCAGCGCGCGGAGGCGATCCCCGACACGCGCGGCCGCTTCACGACGTCGATCGTCTGCTACGACCGGCAGAACATCCCGGGCCCCCACTACGTCCGGGTGCGCAACACCGTCGGCCAGCTGGTCGAGCTCACGTACACGGCGACCTAGGTGCGTGTCTCTCAATCCGTGATCGGCCGGCCCGTTAGGAGCCGGGCGGCGGGAGCCCGCCTGTCACGTCGTCCTGCAGCGTCCCGCTGCGGTACGACCCCTGGCCCCTGAACCCCGGCGCGTCCGTCGTGTCGGCGCAGGTGAACGGCAGCGTGGCGCTCACGCCGAAGTACTTGCCAGGGTCGATCTCGGTGATGCCGGAGAGCGTGACGACCTTGTGCGACACGGTGTTCCGCACCGGGAACAGGAGAGGCGCGGTCGGCGAGTCCTGGTAGCGCAACCGGCCCTCGGAGGCCGCGAGCTGGTCGGTCGTGCCGCCCTCGGGCTGGCACTGCACCTCGCCGGTCCCGAGCGATGCGGCGTAGTACCAGACGTCGCCCACGACCCGGCCCGCGACGCGCACGACGCACGGCAGCGCCGACCTGTCCTCGTCGAGCGAGACGCACGTCGTGGAGCGCGCGGAGAACGTGCAGTCGTACGTGTACCGGTCGAACAGCCGGTTCGTGTCGCCGGTCGGCGTCAGCGTGCACCGACTGCTGTACGTGCCGCTGAAGCGCACCTCCTGGACCGCCGGGGCAGCCTTGGCCGCGGGCGGTGGGGACGGCGCGGACGGCGGCGCGGCGTACTCGTCCGACCGAGTCGTGGACGGCGCCGCACGAGCGGCGGTCAAGACGCCCGGCAGCGCCGCCTTCGCGGCCGCGACCTGCCCGGCGCCGCGCGCTGCTGCTGGCGGAACGGGCGACGCAACCGCGGGCACGGCCCCGCCGCCGAGCAGCAGGCCGAGCGCGACGACGCCGGCCCCGGCCGCGTCGCCGGCCGTCGCGGGCAGTCGTAGCCGCGACCGCCAGCCCGACAATCGCCGCCGCAGCGCCACGACCCCGCTCGCCACGCTCCCCGCCCCGCCGAACGCGAGCCGCGCGGCCGCGCGGGCCCGGTGCGCCGTCGACCGTATGGTCGCCAGCGGCGTCCCGGTGCGGCGCGCGATGTCGGCGTAGCTCTCGCCGCCGACGGCGTGGTCCCACAGCAGCTGGCGTTGCGCGGCGGTCAGTGCGGCGAGCGCGCGCACCGCACGCCGGCCCTCGTCCGCCGTCGCGACCAGATCGGCGGGGTCGTCGCCCACCGGAACGGTGTCGGGCGCGATCTCGGCGCCGGTGACGACGTTCCGCCGATACCAGCTGCGCTGCTCGTCGACGAGCAGGCAGCGGGCGACATGGGCGATCCAGTTGACCGCGTGTCGTCCGGAGACGAACGTGTGCCGCTTCTCGTACGCCCGCGCGAGCGCCTCCTGCAGCAGATCATCCGAGTCGCCGCGCCCCCGCGCGACGCGCCCGACAACGGCCCGCAACCGGGCGCCGTTCGCCCGCACGAACGCGTCGAAGTCCTCCGCGGGGTCGTCCCCCCGCGCTCTCTCCTGGGTCACCGCCTACCCCCTGATCAGTTCGCTCTCGTCCTGTGTCCGTAGCCAGGCCGAGAACGTTGCAGATCAATTCGCCACGGCAACGTTCGGTCCCCCTGCCTCGGACGACAAGACGCACCTCGTCCATCGAGAGGAGACCCAGATGTTCCCCAAGATCGCCCGCGGCCTCGTGGCCGCCGCACTCGTCGGCGGCGTCACCGCTGCACCCGCGACCGCGTATGCCGACGTCCCCGCGCAGGTGATCGTGCTGCCCGAGGACCTCGTCCAGATCGTGTTCGACGTGGTCGACAGTGCGACCGGCGTCGCGACGCAGACCACGTGCACGCCGGCCGTGCAGCCGACGTGGACCATCCGCGACTTCGGCACGTACCGCACCGTGGACTGGAACAACCTCGTCAACATCACCTGCCAGGGCTCGGTGCTGCCCGACTACATGTGGCTCTACGCGATCGTCAACCAGCGGTACGGGACCGGCGGCTCGTGGTCCGAGATCGACCGCGACGGCGGCTCGGCGTGCCAGCAGAGCAGCTGCAGCGAGACCGGTCTCGGCGGCACGACGACGACGTACGGCTACCAGTTCCGCGCCGTCGTGCTCGGCTACGTGCACTTCCCGAACGGCTACACGGTGAACCGGCCGTCGCCGCTCTGCACCGACCCCGACCCCGGCAACACGGTGCGGTGCCAGCGGGCAAGCAACCCCGTCGGCTAGCCCCCACGGACGCGGGGCCGCCGTAACCCCACAGCCGGCCCCCCCCCCGCCCCCCACGGCCGCCCCGGGACCAACACGGCCGAG
>CBQZLL010000069.1:0-12741 GCA_967749945.1 uncultured Frankiaceae bacterium | reverse complement strand
ACGTGGGCGGGGTCGCCGTCCACGACCGCGACCCCGACGTCGTCGCCACCACCGGCGTCGCGGACGAAGTCGCGCAACCGTTCCCGCTCGTCGGCGTGCCGCTCCTCGACGAGCTGCGTGTGTTCGACCAGGTCCGACGTCGGCGGACCGGCGTGCAACGCGACCACGGCATCACCGGTTGACGCACCCTCGGCCAGCGCCCAGCGCAACGCGTTCCGGGACCCGGCGGAGAAGTCGACGCCTACCACGATCACTCGCCCAGCAAACACCATCGCGCCGACGCGGCTGAGGGCCGGACGGCCCGGGCCGATCGTGACCAGCGCCTCTGCTGAACGGCGTTCGGTCGCGAAAGCGTCGGAGCCGACCCGCTTCCGGAGGTGTGTGATGGATACCAGGCGAAAGCTCGGCACGCCGAGCGCGACCGCGCTCGTGGTCGGGAACATGATCGGCTCGGGCATCTTCCTGTTGCCCGCGTCGCTCGCCGCGTTCGGCGGCATCAGCATCTGGGCCTGGCTGTTCACCGCCGCCGGGTCCTTCTTGTTGGCGATGGTGTTCGCGAACCTCGGCCGCGCCTACCCGCGCACCGGCGGGCCGTACGAGTACAGCCGCCGCGCCTTCGGCGACTTCGTCGGCTTCCAGACCGCGTGGGGCTACTGGATCGCCGCCTGGGTGGGCAACGCGGCGATCGCCGTCGCGTTCGTCGGCTACCTCGGCCACTTCTTCGACGTCTTCGGCAACGACGGCTCGAAGGTCTGGCAAGCCATCGCCGCGGGTGGCGCGATCTGGCTGCTCACCTGGGTCAACTCGCGCGGCATCAGACAGGCCGGGTTCGTGCAGAACGCGACGACGGTCCTCAAGATCCTGCCGCTCGCGGCGATCGCGCTGCTCGGGCTGTTCTGGTTCGACTCCGGCAACTTCCCCGCGCTCAACGCGACCACCGACGGCTCGTCGACGTTCGGCGCGCTCACCGGCGCCGCCACGCTGACGCTGTGGGCGTTCATCGGGCTGGAGTCCGCGACCGTCCCGGCCGAGGACGTCGCGCACCCGCGCCGCGCCATCCCGCGCGCGACGCTGTGGGGCACCGGCGTCACCGCACTCGTCTACGTCCTCGGCACGCTCGCCGTCATGGGCGCGATCCCGGCCGGGACGCTCGCGTCGTCGACCGCGCCGTTCGCCGACGCCGCCACCGCGATGTGGGGGTCGGTGTGGGGTGACGTCGTCGCCCTCGGCGCGATCGTCGCGACGTTCGGCTGCCTCAACGGCTGGATCCTGATCCAGGGCCAGGTGCCGTTCGCGGCCGCCCGCGATCGGTTGTTCCCGAAGCAGTTCGCGGTCAAGAACCGGCACGGCACGCCGGCCTTCGGGCTCGTCGTGTCGAGCGTGCTGATCACGCTGCTCATGCTGACGAACTACAACGCCAGCCTGGTCAACCGGTTCACCGACATGATCCTGCTGGCCACGCTCGCCACGCTGATCCCGTATGCGTACACCGCCGCGGCCGACCTGCTGCTGGTGCTGACCGACCGCGCGTCGTTCGCGGCGCGGCGGGTGGCCGTCGACCTCGTCGTCGCGTTCACCGCGTTCGCCTACGCCGCGTGGACCATCGTCGGCGCCGGCTACCAGGCCGTCACCTGGGGCTTCGTGCTGCTCCTCGCCGGCATCCCCGTCTACGTGTGGATCCGCTGGCGCGCAACGGCCACGGCACCGATCGACCTCACCGACACCGAGCCCGTCCGCGAGCTCGCCGACACCAACCGCTGAGGAGTGACCCGTCATGCGCAAGATCGTGATCATGGGCGCCGGAGGCCGTGACTTCCACGACTTCAACACCGTGTTCCGCGACGACCCGGACGTCCGCGTGGTGGCGTTCACGGCGGCGCAGATCCCCGGCATCGACGACCGGACCTACCCGGCGTCGCTCGCCGGGGCCGCGTACCCGGACGGCGTCCCGATCCGTCCCGAGGCCGAGCTCGCCGACATCGTCAGGACAGAAAGCGTCGACGAGGTCGTGCTCGCGTACTCCGACCTGTCGCACGCCGACGTGATGCACAAGGCGTCGCTCGTTCTCGCGGCCGGCGCCGACTTCCGCCTCGTCGGGCCGCGGGCGTCGATGCTGCGGAGCAGCAAGCCGGTCGTCGCGGTCGTCGCGGCGCGAACCGGATGCGGCAAGAGCCAGACCAGCCGCCACGTCGGCCGCCTCCTCGTCGACGCCGGCCTGAAGGTCGCGCTGGTCCGGCACCCCATGCCGTACGGCGACCTCGAGCGGATGCGCGTCCAGCGGTTCGCGACCCTCGCGGACATCGACGCGTCGGACCCGACCGTCGAGGAACGCGAGGAGTACGAGGAGCCGGTAAGGCTCGGCATGGTCATGTACGCGGGCGTCGACTACCAGGCGATCCTGCGGGCCGCCGAGTCCGAGGCCGACGTCGTGATCTGGGACGGCGGCAACAACGACTTCTCGTTCTACCGGCCCGACCTGCTCATCACCGTCGTCGACCCGCTGCGGTCGGGGCACGAGCTGAACTACCACCCCGGCGAGGTCAACGTCCGGATGGCCGACGTCGTCGTCGTCAACAAGGTCGACACCGCCGACCCGGTCGCGGTCGCGATCGTCGAGCACAACGTCCGCGACGTGAACCCCGACGCCGTGGTCGTCCGCGTCGCGTCGCCCGTCACCCTCGACCCCGGCCCCGACCTGTTCGGCGAGCGCGTCCTCGTCATCGAGGACGGGCCGACGATCACTCACGGCGGCATGCCGTACGGCGCGGGCACCGTTGCCGCGCGCGCGGCCGGTGCCGTGTCGATCGACCCGCGGCCGTACGCCGTGGGGTCGCTCGTCGAGACGTTCGCGAAGTTCCCGACGATCGGCAACGTGCTCCCCGCGATGGGCTACAGCGCGGAGCAGCTCGCCGACCTCGCCGCGACCATCGACGCGGCGGACTGCACCGCTGTCGTCGTCGGGACGCCGATGGACCTCGGGCGCCTCGTCACGACGCGTCACCCGATGCGCCGCGCGCGGTACGAGCTGCGCGACGCGGGCGAGCCGACGCTCGCCGGTGTGGTGCTGCCGCTCGCGGAGAAGTGGGGGCGGTGATGACGACGACGACGCTCGCCGCGCCGGCGGTGATCTCGGCGTGGGATGTCGGCGCGCTGCCGTGGGTCCGTCCTGACGGGACGACCGGCGTACGGGTGCGCACTCTGTGGGAGTCGCCCGCGTCGCGCGCGGTGCTCGTTCTGCTCGACCAGGGCGCGGGGTTCTCACTCCACGTCCACCCCGAGGACGACCACCACGCGTACGTCCTCGAGGGCCGTTGCTCCGTCGGGGGACGGAGCCTCGCGGCCGGGTCGTACGTGCACACCCTCGCGGGCGAGCCGCACGACGTCCGCGGCGAGTGCCCGTTCGGCACGAAGGTGCTCTACGTCTTCGAGCGAGGTACGCGATGAAGGTCTCCGACGTGATGACCCGCGACGTCGTGTCGGCCCGGCCGGCCACGTCGTACAAGGAGGCAGTCGACCTCCTGGTCGGCCACGACGTCAGCGCACTGCCGGTGCTCGACGACCTCGGTCGGGTCATCGGCATCGTGAGCGAGGCCGACTTCGTGCCCATTGCCGCGCGGCGGAAGGCCCACGCACGAAATGTCGGCGACGTCATGACCACGCGTCCGGTCGTGCTGCACCCTGAGCAGGACGTCTCTGTCGCGGCGCGGACGCTCGTCGGGTCGCGGCACAAGAGCGCTCCGGTCGTCGACGCGACGGACTCGCTCGTCGGGATCGTGTCGCGCCAGGACCTGCTCGGCGCGTACGTACGGCCGGACGACGTGATCGCGGCGGACGTCGCGGCCGCGCTCGCCGACCCGACGCGAACGCCTGAGGGCAACGCCGTCGCGGCACGGGTCGTCGACGGCGTCGTGACGCTGTCCGGCCGCGTCGTCGACGACGACGACCGCAGGGTTGTCGCGGCGGCGGCGTGGCGGGCGCCCGGCGTCATCGACGTCGTCGACGAGGTGACGGTCAGCCCTACAGCGCGCGCAGCCCGAGGTTAGCGGCGGCGTCCCGCAGCGCCGCACGGGCGCGCGGGTCGGCCGCCCGGTCGATCAACTGCGCGGCCTGCACCGCCTGCGTCGAGCCCCAGATGCGGGCGGTGCCGTGCTCGGTGACGATGTCGCTCTGCTGGAAGCTCGTCGCGGGCTGCAGCAGCTGAGCGACGACCGTCGACGTACCCGACCGTTCGTGCCACGACGGCAGTGCGACGATCGCCTGGCCGCCGGGGGAGTGCAGCGCGCCGACGATGAAGTCGGTCTGGCCACCGAACCCGGAGTAGATGCGCCCGCGCCGGTACGACGCGTTCGCCTGCGCGTAGAGGTCGACCTGCATCGCCGTGTTGACCGAGGTCATCAGGCGTTGCCGCGCGATAGCCGCCGGGTCGTTGGCCCGCTCGGTACGGATCATCCGCACGCGCGGGTTGCGGTCGACCCAGCGCAGCAGCTCCTCCGAGCCCGCGCAGAAGCTCGCGGTGAGGACCGCCCCCGGGTCGAGCGCGCCGCGCCGGTCGAGGTCGAGCGCGCCGTCGCTGAACATCTCCGACCAGATGCGAAGCCCGCGCGCGTCGATCGCCGCGAGGGTCGCGTCCGGGACCGCGCCGATCCCGACCTGCAGCGTCGCGCCGTCGGGCACGAGCGTCGCGACGCGGTCGCCGATGGCGCGGTGTACGTCGTCCGGCGCAGGTCGCGGTGCCGCTGCGAGCGGCTGGTCAACCTCGACCCAGACGTCGATCGCGTCGACGTCGAGCTCGCCGTCGCCGTACGTGTACGGCATCTGCGGATTGACCTGCGCGACGACGAGGCCGCCCCGCGCGCGGGCGGCCTCGACCGCGGCGGGCAGGACGTTGACCTCGCAGCCGAGCGACACCGTGCCGTCGTACGGCGGTGACGTGTGCAGCACCACGACGTCGGGCGGGAGCGGGCCGCGGAACAGGTGCGGGACGAGCGACAGCCGCGACGGGATGTAGTCGAGGCGCGGGTGGTCGCGCATCCCGGCACCGACGAACGCCGTCTCCAGCCGTACGCCCTCGCCGTCGGGGATGCCGGGCGGGGCGTTGAGCATGTGCAGCCGCAGCGCCGGCACCGCGTCCGCGACGACGCGCAACACGTGCAGCGGCGCCGCGGCGTTGCCGCTCGCGACCACGCGGGGGTTCGGTACGCGAGCGGCAAGGTCCGCGAGTTCCTGCTCACCGACGGGACGCATCCCGTGAGTGTGGTACTCGGCGCGCGGTCAGCCGTAGATGTTGACGTCCGGGTCGAGGCCGATCGTCGTCGGGTCGAGGCGTCCGGTCGCCGCAAGGACGAACGCGAGCGGGTCGCCGGTCACCGTCGGGCCGCCGCCGCTGACCTCGATCTCCGGCAAGCCCGCGAGAGCGAGCGTGGCGGGGCCCCAGCCGCGCTTCGTCAGGTTCTCCGCGACGTGGTGGGCGGCGATGTGCAGCTCCGGAGTCGTGCGCACGGACGCCAGGCCGAGCGCCGCGCGGATGTCGTCGCCGTGGACGTACGTGTCGTACCAGAGCGCCTCGATGCCCGCGCCGAGGGTGCCGTCGAAGCCGACCGGCAGCGTGGCGTTCCACGCCGTGTCGTCGAACGCGCCGAGCAGGTCCGCGGCGAGCTTGCGCGCGCCGGCGAGCTCGTCGGCGAGCTCCGCCGCCGTACGGTCGGCGCGCTCGCTCACCTGGCGGGCCGTGACCTCCGGCGTGCCCTGGCCTTCGAGCCGACCGGCCGTCACGTCGGCGATGGTGCCGATGACGTGCGAGGCGACGTTGCGGACCGTCCAGCCGGCGCAGCGGGTCGGAACGTCGAGGTCGCCGGCGCTGAGTCCGCGTACCAGGTCGCCGAACGCGTCGAGCTGGCCCAGCTCTCCCGCCGTGACCTCGTCCCTGGTGAACGTCATGCTAGGTCCCTTCCTCCGTGGTTAGATACATGCAGGCTGCACGCATCTTTGATGAGGGACGGGATGTCTGTCAATGCCGGCCGGCGGACCCAGGCCGAACGCTCGTCCGCGACCCGCGGCGCGCTGCTCGGCTCGGCCCGCGCGCTGTTCGCCGCCAGGGGTTACGCCGCCGCCGGCCGCGAGGACATCGTCGAGGCGGCCGGGGTCACCCGCGGCGCGCTCTACCACCACTTCCCCGGGACGGAGGATCTGTTCCGCGCGGTCTACGAGTCGATCGAGGACGAGGTCCTCGACCGAGTGCACCGGGCCGCGATGGGCGCGACCGACCCGATGGACGCGTTGCGCCGTGGCGTCGACGCCTACCTCGACGCGGCCATGGAGGCGGACGTGCAGCGGATCGTGCTGCTCGACGGGCCGGCCGTCCTCGACTGGGAGATCCGGCACGCGATCGGGGAGGCCCGCGCCCTCGGCCTGGTCCGCGAGACGCTGCGCGCCGCGATGACCTCGGGCCACCTCGCGGCCCAGCCGGTCGATCCGCTCGCCCACCTGCTCCTCGCGGCGATCCACGAAGCCGCGCTGTACGTCGCGCGCGCCGCCGATCCTGACACCGCGCGCGCCGAGGTCGGCACCACGGTTGGACAGCTGCTCGCTGGACTGACGCCGCGAGGCAGGTAAGGCCGCCTGCGCGGCGAACCAGCACGCTGCCACCCCTACGAATGGACCCAGCGTGCCCAGACTCCGTTCCGTCGGCTTCGCCCTGCTCGGCCTGTCGCTCGCGGTCATCGCGGTGACCGCCCCGCCGGGCGCCGCGTCCACGTTCACCTGGACCCAGCACCCGGTCGCCCCCGACTCGGGTCTCACCGAGCCGTCGATCTCGGTCCGCGACGACGGTCACATCGTCGTCTGCGCGCCCGCGGGCGGGAACGCGTTCTGGGCGTCGTCCGACGGCGGAACGACGTTCACGCCGAGCTGGGTCGGCGGCCTCGGTGGCGACTGCGAGATCGAGTTCCTCGACGACGGCACGCTGGTGTCGTCCGACCTGCAGATCACGACGTCGAAGGTGAGCATCTCGACGGACGGCGGGGCGACGTGGACCGCGGGCGGCGACGCCGGGTCGGAGCAGGACCGCCAGTGGTTCGCCCACCGCGGCAGCACGCTGTACAACGTCTACCACTCGATCACGCACGAGTACGAGTTCTACGTCACGAGCACCGACGGCGGGCACACGTGGAGCGCGCCGCTGCCGATCAACTCGCCGGAGCAGCTCGCCGGCCTGCCGTCCGAGAGCGGGCTCGCCCGCCCCGGTGACTCGCCGAGTCCGATCGACCAGGGCTACAACACGTTCAGCGGCCCGATGGCGATCGCGCCGTCGGGCGACCTCTACGTCGTGTGGTCGCTGTCCGACGCGCTGACCAACGTCCAGTCGGTCCACGGCTTCGGGCCGACCCGCGGCGTCGTCGTCGCGCATTCCGCGAACACCGGCCCGGCGCCGCTGTGGACCAACCGTTACGCCGTCGTCAACAGCACGCCCGCGCCCGCGACCGGCGACGTCAACGCGGCGATCTTCCCGTGGATCACCGTCGACAGCGCCGGCACCGTGTACGTGCTCTACAACGCCAACACCGGCGGCCACTTCCACACCTACTACGTCTACTCGACGGACAAGACCGCGACGTGGAGTGCACCGGTCCGCCTCGACGGCAACGCGTTCGGCGCCGGGTCGACGGTCTTCGTCACCGGCAAGGCGGGCGCGCCCGGCGTCCTCGACGTGGCGTGGCTGGAGAGCGACGCCGGCGCGAACCCCGACGACGGCGCGTCCGCCTGGCGCGTCGAGTTCGCCCAGGTGCGCAGCGCCGCGTCGGCGACGCCGTCGATCTCGCGGTCGACCGTCTCGGACCACATCGTGCACTACGGCAGCATCTGCACCAACGGTCTGGTCTGCTCGCTGTTCGGCGGCGACCGTAGCCTCGGCGACTTCTTCGAGCTCACGCTCGGTCCCGACGGCATGGCGCAGCTGGCGTGGGCCGACAACGGCGGCGGCCCGCAGCGGATCTGGTGGGCCAAGCAGACGTCGGGTCCGAGCGCGTTCACGCCGTAAGGTCAGAGCACGCCCCCACGACGGACGGAGACCCCGATGGCACGGCGCCTCACCCTTGCCCGCGAGATCCTGACCGAGCTAACCGCGGCCGACCTGGTCGGCGTCGTCGGCGGCGCGCCGGACCTGCCGACCCTCAACGCCGACTGCGCCACGCGGCTGGTCAAGTGCATCACCGACGCCGACCACCGGACCTGCCTGAACTGCGAGTAGCTACCAGCCGAGCTCGTCGAGCCGGTCGTCGTCGATGCCGACGTGGTGCGCCACCTCGTGCACGACGGTGCGCCGGACCTGGTCGACGACTTCGTCGACCGTGCGGCAGTACGCGCAGATGGCCCGGCGGTAGATCGTGATGCGGTCGGGCAGCACGCCGGCGTAGTGGGCGCCGCGCGCGGTCAGCGGCACGCCCTGGTACAGGCCGAGCAGGCCGGGCCGTCCTGGACCGTGCTCGACGACGACGGCGACGTTGCGCATCAGCCGCCCGAACTCGGCGGGCAGGCCGTCGAGCGCGGCGACGACCATCTCCTCGAACGCCTCGGGCTCGACCGGGACCATGGGCTCATTGTCCGTGACTCGAACCAGACAGACCTTCCCAAATCACCCAGATGCCCGCTAGCCTGCCCTGATCTCGTTGTCCCAGTTTGAGGAGCCCCTATGCGTCGAGCGCTCGTGGTCGCGTCCATCCTCGTTGCCGCACTCGCCACCCAGCAGACCGCCCAGGCCGCCCCCGTGAGCTCAGGGACGTTCCGGATGTGGGTCCCGGTCGGCGCCTACCCCTGCACCGGCGGGTGCACCGCGAGCGCCGGCGTGTGCGGCAGCTTCCGGCAGGTCGTCAGCGCGCCGGACTTCGACTCGTCGTGTACCGGCCAGAGCGCTTGGGTGCAGGGTGTGACGGACTGCGTGGGCGGCGTCGCCCAGGTCGCGATCACCGCTGCTCCGACCGACCCCGGTTACAACCGCGGCTCGGTCGTCGCGATCTTCAGCTGGGTCGGTGCGTTCGCCATCACCACCGCGCAGTTCGTCTCGTCGTCCGGCGAGGGCACGGGGACGTACCAAGGTGTCGCGGCGGTCGCCGTCACGCCGGCCAACCCGTTCGCGGTGGGCACATTCGTCGACGCGTGCGACGGCGCCAGCGTGCCCGTCGGCGCGACCGTCCAGTTCGTCGGGGCGTGGCTCGCCGCCTGACCGGGCAAGTCCCTGGTCGACCCTTCCTTCCCCGAAAGCGAGCCCCCTCCATGCGTTCTCGCATCTCGCTGCTCCGCCGTTCCCTCGTCCTGTCGACGCTGGTCGCGTGCGCGACCGGCGCGGCGGGCGCCGTGCCGCGCCCGGTCGCGCCGGCGCTCGCGTCGTTGACTTCGGTGCACGCCGTCCGGCCCGTCTGCGGCACGCCGCTGCCGGGGGCCGCGCGCTGCCACGCGCTCCAGGTCACCGACGTCGGGACCCGGCCCGAGGGTGGGTCCGGCCCGGGCGGCGGGTACAGCCCCGCCGACCTCAGGTCCGCCTACGCGCTCGACCCGACCCGCGGGACCGGCCACACCATCGGGATCGTCGACGCGTACGACGACCCGAACGCCGAGTCGGACCTCGCCGTGTACCGCTCGTTCTTCGGGCTGCCGGCCTGCACGTCGGCGAACGCGTGCTTCCTCAAGACCGACCAGCGCGGCGTCCCGATCACCCCGCAGACCGCGGCGCTGGTCGCGCCGCCGGGCAACGTCGGCTGGGCCCAGGAGATCTCGCTCGACGTCGACATGGCGTCGGCGATCTGCCCGCTATGCCGCATCCTCCTCGTGGAGGCCGACTCCAACTCGCTGGTCGACCTCGCCGAGGCCGTGCAGACCGCGGTCGCGCTCGGCGCGACCGAGATCTCGAACAGCTACGGCGCGCCCGAGTCGCTGGTCCTCGCCGCGTTCGAGCCGGTCTACGACCACCCGGGCGTCGTCATCACCGCGAGCAGCGGTGACTCCGGCTACGGCGTGTCGTACCCGGCCGCGTCCGCGGGCGTCGTCGCGGTCGGCGGCACCCGGCTCGTCACGGCCGCGAACGCCCGCGGCTGGTCGGAGACCGCGTGGGGCGGGGCGGGCAGCGGCTGCTCGGCATACGTGCCGAAGCCGGCCTGGCAGCACGACACCGGGTGCGCCAACCGCACCGTTTCCGACGTCTCGGCCGTCGCCGACCCCGGCACGGGCGTCTCGGTCTACGACACGTACGGCGTGGGTGGCTGGCTGGTGTTCGGCGGGACGAGCGTCTCCGCGCCGATCGTCGCCGGCGTCTACGCGCTCAACGGCCACGTCGGCTCGCCGCCGGTGCCGCCCGTGGCGTGGCCGTACCTGAACCCGGCCGCGCTCAACGACGTCACGAGCGGCGCGAACGGGAGCTGCTCGCCGGCGTACCTCTGCACGGCCGGCCCGGGCTACGACGGCCCGACCGGTCTGGGGACGCCGAAGGGCGTCGGCGCGTTCGGCCCGCCCGTGGGCTGAGCGCGCAGAAATTGCGTCGAGGGATGCGGCCGGCTCGTACGTAACACCAGTAGGAGTCGGTCGGTGATCCGGGGAGGGGATCGACTTGCGAGACGACACCGGCGTCACCTGGGACGACCTCGTCGAGCACCGCGAGCGGCTGCTGCGCATCGCCCGGCGACGGCTCCCACTCGCCGCGGACGCCGAGGACTGCGTGCACGAGGCGATGCTCCGCGCCGCCGGCCTGCCGGACGTCGCGGCCGACCGGGTCGGACCGCTGCTGACGACGATCACCGTGCGGCTTTGCGTCGACTGGCAGCGCCGCCATACCGTCGCCAACCGGGCCATCGCCCGGTACGGCGGCCGCAGGGACGTCGCCGCCGACCCGATCGAGGAGCTCATCGACCGCGCGGAGGCGACGTCGTTGCGGGCCGCCGTCGACCGGCTCGCCGACACCGAACGCGCCGTCATGCTCGCGCGGGCCGACGGGCAGACCGTCTCGGAGACCGCGCGACGGCTCGGCATCACGTACAAGGCGGTCGAGTGCGCGTACACCCGGGCTCGCCGCAAGCTCCGGGTGGTCCTCGCGGGCGTCGGCCCCGGGCTGGCCACGTTCCGGCGGAACGGCCGGTGGGCCGCCACCGCCGCGACGCCGGTAGCCCTGGTCGTCGCGCTGGGTTCTGGGTTGCTCCCGCCCGAGCCGTTCGAGCGACCGCGGGCCGCGACGCCGCGCCCGGCACCGGAGACCGGAGTCGGCGACGTCGCCCGGCCGGAGCATCCGGTGGTGGCGGTCCGCACCGTCGCCGCCGTCGCCGCCGCCCCGCCCGCGCCGCGCCCGGCGGTCCACCGGACCGCGCCGGCCCAGTTCGTCCAGCGGCCGCTGTCGCGGACGCCGGACTCGTTGCCGGTGGGCGTCAGCGGCTACGACCCGCGCGAGTACCAGCACCCGGTCGAGTGGTGGGTGATGGCCTGCGCCACGAACGGCGTCGACGTCGACGTCGAGGGCGACAAGTGGGGCGTCCTGTGCCGCGAGACGCCGAACGATCAGCAGCCTGTGAACCCGGAGGGGGTATCGCTATGAACCGCATCATCCGAGGCCTCGGCCTCGTCGGGCTGGTCATCGCCGTCGGCGTCGCCGGCGCTGCGCCCGCGTCGGCCGGCCCGGACGGCAAGTTCGCCTGCGTCTACGACAAGGAGCATCCGCTGTTCGGCGGCACTTACCCGTTGCTGCCCACCGAGCTCTGCGTCATCTGCGACAGCGACTGCCTGCCCTGCCTCATCCTCTCCGACGACTGCCCCTGGGAGCGCGCGCTCGGGTAGTCGAGTTCAGCCCCGACGAAAGTCCGGGCGACGACCACACCGTCGAGTACTACTCGCTGGACCAGGTCGGCAACAAGGAAGCGACGAAGGGGCGCGGGCCTCGCGGTCGTCACCGCGGGGTCCGCACTCGTGCCCGCGTGTCGTCGCCGGGTCGGGGCCGTGGCGCGCTGTTCACTGAGGCCATGACCACCGCTACGCAACGTCACCCGGCTGTCCTGGCGCACGAGGCGAGCCGCGCGGCGAACGTCCAGCTCCGCGTGGCCGACGCGATCACCGCGTTCGCCGGGTCGATGACGTTCGTCTACATCCACGCCGTGGCGTTCGCGGTCTGGATGCTGTTCGTCGAGTCCGACCCGTGGCCGAAGCTCACGCTCGTCGTGTCGCTCGAGGCGATCTTCCTGTCGGCGTTCGTCCTCATCGGGCAGAACCGGCAGGCGTCGTTCCAGCAGGCGAAGGCGGACCACGACTTCGTCGAGCAGGAGCAGGAGCTCCACACGAACACCGAGATCACCAAGGCGGTCCACGCGCTGGCCGCCGAGATCCACCGGGCCGTCGTCCAGCAGCCGCCGGCGGGCCGCTGACCGGATTCCCCGATTTGTCGTGTTCGGGCAGAATCCGCGCATGAGAACTCTGCCTCTCGCCCTCGCCCTGATGCTCACCCCGCTCGTCCCGACCGGCCCGGCGCACGCCGACGACCTGGTCGTGGGCTCGCCCTGCCGGCTCGTGTCCGACCCGACCGAGGTCCGCTCCGACGTCGCGACCTACGAGATCGTCGGCGGCCCGCTCGTCGTCGCGAACGTCGGCATCGTCTCGACCACGCTGACCTGCCGGGTCTTCGCGGATGCTGCCCAGGTTGCGCAGGTGACCGAGACGCACCCAGGCAACGTGGCATTCACGTCTGGCCACGTCTCCGTCGGGACGTTCTCCGGCCCG
>CBQZLL010000068.1:0-12856 GCA_967749945.1 uncultured Frankiaceae bacterium | reverse complement strand
GCTGGCGGACGAACTCGCGCGGCGACCGGACGCACTCGAGCCCGCCGAGGACGTGCGACGCGACCGCCTTGACGTCCCACCCAGGGCAGTCGGTGGGCGCCGTCCACTCGTCGGGGGACAGCGAGACGAGCACGTCGGCGAGCCGCAGATACTGCATCCGCGACAGCTCGACCCCTTCGGCGCGACCGATCGGCGGGATCGACGAGAACGGCGTCACAGGATGACTGGCCGCGCGCCGGTGTCGCAGACGAGCGGGCGCCCGGCGCTGACCCACGACACGACGCCGCCGTCGAGGTTGCGCACCGTCGTCCAGCCCTGCTGCCGGAGGTACGCCGTCACTTGCGCCGACCGCGCGCCGACCCGGCAGACGACGACGACGTCCGTGTCGCGCGGGACTTCGGCGATCCGCCCGAGGAGCACGCTCATCGGGATGTGGGTCGCGCCCTCGATGTGCCCGGCGGCCCACTCGTCGTCCTCGCGGACGTCGAGCAGCCACGCCTCCTCGGTGACCTCGGCGGGCTGGACGGTATCGCTCAACGCAGGCTCCTACTTCAGCAGGCGGGACAGGCGCCGGTCGGCCAGCGGCTTGCCGCCGGTCTGACAGGTCGGGCAGTACTGCAGGGACTTGTCGGCGAACGACACCTCGCGCACGGTGTCGCCGCACACCGAGCACGGCTCGCCAGTACGGCCGTGCACCGCGAGCCCCGACTTCTTCTCGGCCTTGAGCTCGCCGGCGGGCAGCTCCTTCGACCGTTCGACCGCGTCGGTGACGACGGTCAGGAGCGCGTCGTGCAGCCGCGCGACCTCGTCGGCAGAGAGCGACGACGCCATCTTGAACGGTGACATCTTCGCCGCGTGCAGGGCCTCGTCGCTGTACGCGTTGCCGACGCCGGCGACGAGCGACTGGTCGGTCAGCGCGCCCTTGATCTGCATCCGCTTGCCGCCGAGCAACGCGGCCAGCCGTTCGACGGTGAACTCCGGCGCGAGCACGTCGATCCCGAGCCGCGAGACCCCGGGTACGTCGTCGGGCGAGCGGACGACGTACACCGCGAGCTTCTTCTTCGTCCCCGCCTCGGTGAGGTCGAAGCCGCTGCCGTCGTCGAGCACGACGCGGAACGCGAGCGGGTTCTTGCCGCCCGGACGCGCGAGCTTGTCGGGCTGCTTGTCCTTCCAGTGCAGCCACCCCGCGCGGGCGAGATGGACGACGAGGTGCAGGCCCGACACGTCGATGTCGAGGAACTTGCCGTGCCGCGTCACCCCGCTGATCTCCAGCCCGGCCAGGCCGTGGGCCGGCGGGTCGAACGTCTTCAGCGCACTGATCGCGACCGGCTCGACCCGGGCCACGACGCGGCCGACCGCGCGCGCGGTGAGCCACCGCGCCAGCGACTCGACCTCGGGCAGCTCCGGCACATCTCGTAGTCTGCCGTGCCATGGCGACGATCGTGGCGGAGCCGCCGCGCGGCGGCTTCTTCGTGCGCGACCTGCTCGGCCTCTCCGGTCGCGAGCAGATGCAGGCGGCGATCGAGGGCCGGACGACGAAGCCGCCGATGTACCACCTCACCGGCGTACGCCCGACCGAGACCGGCGACGGGACGTCGACGTTCGAGATGCCGACGACGGAGTGGCTCGCGACGCACTCGGGCGTCATCACGGGCGGCATCCTCGCGGTCCTCGCCGACGGCCCGCTCGGCTGCTCGATCCAGTCGACGTTGCCGCCGGGCACGCCGTACACGACGTCCGAGCTGTCGATGTCGTACCTGCGTCCGGCGTTCCCCGACGGCCGGCCGATCACGGCGCGCGGCAGGGTCATCCACGCGGGCCGGTCGCTCGCACTCTCCGACGCCGTCCTCACCGACGCCGACGGACGTGAGGTCGCGCACGCGACGAGTCGCTGTTTCATCTTCCCGAGCCTCGACCCACCGCCCTCGCGGCCCGACGCGCTGCCCGTCGTGACGCCCGTCGCGTACGAGACGCCGGACCCGTTCCTCCGCGAGCCCGAGGGGGCGGTACTCGGTGCGGAGATCGAGGGACTCTCCGGCTACGAGCTGTGGCGACGCTGCGCGGCGGGCGAGCTGCCCGCGCCGCCGTTGCACCACCTGACCGGCGCGCGTCCGACCGAGGTCGGCCAGGGCTCGGTGACGTGGACGATGCCCGCGACCACCTGGCTGTGCAGCCCGACCGGGCTCGTCGAAGGCGGGTTCCTCGTCTACCTGCTCGACGCGGCGGTCGCGACGGCGAGCGCGACGCTCGTCCCCGCGGGCACGGTGGCCGCACCCATCGACATCACGGTGAAGTTCATCCGCCCGGCGCCGCCCGACGGCCGCGACCTCACCGCCACCGGCCACGTCCTCAACCACGGCCGCACGCTGTCGGTCGCGACCGCCGCGATCCGCAACGCCGACGGCAAGCTGGTCGCGACCGCGCTGGGCTCGTCGATGCTGCTGGCCAAGCGGTCGTTCGCCCGTCCGGTCGTCGTCGAGGACGAGCGGCACACGCCATAGGGCCTGTCTCCCGGATCGGCCGCCGCGCAGCAAGCGACGGGTCAGGAGACACGCCCTCTAGTAGGGCTTGGCGAAACGGCCCGGATCGGTTCGGCCGCCCCAGAACTTCGTGATGTGGGCTGGCGAAGCACGCCGCGACGAGCGTTTCGCCAAGCCCTACTAGGTCACCGTGATGTCGCCGTGCATGCCGTACGCGTAGTGGCCCGGCAGGTGGCAGGCGAAGAACAACGTCCCCGCCACGGGGAACACGATCGTCGTCTCGATGGTCTCCCCCGGCGGGAGGTCCCGCTCGGTCGGGCGGGCGCCGTGCTTGCGTTCGGTGCCGGCCTCGTGCCGGTCCTGCACGCCTTGGTCGCCGACGACGACCTCGTGCGCGATGGGGTCGGTGTTGCGGACCACGAAACGCACCGGAACGCCGTGCGGCACGGTCACCACCGACGTCGAGAACCGCGAATAGTGCACGTCGAGGCGGACCTCGGTGACCCCGCGCGCCCGCGCCGCCGTGCAGGCCGGGACGGCCGCGACGGCGACGAGGGCGAGTGCGACGAGCCTCATGCCGTACGACGCCCGCGGAGCGAGCTCACGACGATCGTGACGACCGCCGCCGCGACCATGAGCGTGACCGCGATGGCCGCCAGCGCGGAGTCGTCGGCCTCGCGCGGCACGACGGGAGCGGCGACGGCCGGGATCTCGTAGCCCGCCGCGACCATCGACGGCTGCCGGCGACCGGTCGGGTCGATCGCGAGGTCACCGGTCACCGACGAGGCCGGGCCGTTGATGGTGACCTTGGTGAGCCACCCCGACCGCGGCACCCACGAGCCGGACTTGTCGACGCGCAGGTCGGTGAGGAGCTGCTCGTTCGCGCGCTGGTCGTACGTCACCGCGACCGTCGCCGTGCCGAAGCCGCTGCCGATCGGGTCCTTCGAGAGCAGCCGCGGGCGGTGGTCGGTCAGCAGGTACACGTCGGCCTCGACCTGGTCGGGGCCCGTCTTCCCGAGGGCGAGGATGCGGAGTGGCACCCACGGGTTCTGCGTCGGGATGGTGATGTGCACCGGCGTGCCGTCGCCGATCCGCTGGCCACGCTGCTTCGCCTTGTCCGCGTCGAACGCCGCGGCCAGGAAGATCGGGCTGCGCTTGGCGTAGAAGTCGAGGACCTCGGGCGCGTCCGGCGGGAGCCGGAAGCCGTGGTCGGTGGCCCAGCGACCGACCTCGTCCCCACCGCCCTTGAGGACGGTGATGTCGAGCGCGTCGACCGTGGTCTGCAGGATCACCTCGGCCCGCTTGGTCAGGTCGAGCGCGGTGGGCGCCGTGGTCCCGGCAGCGAACTCGGCGACCGGTGACGTCTCGCGGACCAGCCGTTGCAGCGTCCAGTCACCGCCGCGCACGACCTTGGTCGGGACGCCCGGTAGCGGCGTGAGCGACCCGAACGCCCCGCCACCTCCCGCGAACGCGAACGACGTCACGTAGTGCTCGACGCCGTTGTGGTACCCGGCGAACGTCGTCGTGCGCAGGAGGTTCACCGCGCCGTTCGGCCCGATCAGTCCCCCGCACGCGAAGACCGGCGACCCTAGGCCCACCACGAGTCCCGCCGTTCCCGCCACGACCGCCAGTACCCGCTTCATCGCGTGTCCTCCTCGTCCGGTTGCGGCTAGGACGCGAGTGGGGGGACGGTGGTTCCGTGACGATCGACGTACGCCGGGCGGCGGACCGCTTCACCACCCGGATCGGCTGGCTCGACTCGCGGCACTCGTTCTCGTTCGGGCCGCACTACGACGCCACCAACACCCGCCACGGCCTGCTGCTCGTGAGCAACGACGACGTCGTCCGCGCGGGCACCGGGTTCCAGACACATCCCCATCGGGACATGGAGATCGTCACGTGGGTGCTCGACGGCGAGCTGGAGCACACCGACACGCTCGGCCATACCGGCGTCATCTACCCCGGCCTCGCGCAACGCATGAGCGCGGGCACCGGGATCTGGCACAGCGAGATGAATCCGCGCGGCGACACCGACGTGCACTTCGTGCAGATGTGGGTGCTGCCGGACGAGGAGAGTGTCGACCCGTCGTACCAGCAGGTCGACGTCGCCGCCGACCTGGCCATCGGCGGCCTGCAGCCGATCGCGTCGGGGCGCGGCCACGACGCGGCCATCGCGATCCGCCAGCGGGACGCGGTGCTGTGGGCCGGGCGGCTGGCGCCCGGCGAGGTCGTGTGCGTGCCGGACCAACGGCACGTGCACCTGTTCGTCGCGCGCGGGTCGGCGGCGCTCGAGGGTGCGGGCGACCTCGCCACCGGCGACGCCGCACGCCTCACGGCAGCCGGGTCGCCGATGTTGACGGCGGGCGAGGGCGGCGCCGAGGTGCTGGTCTGGGAGACCGCCTAGGAGATTGCTGAACCCGTTGGTTGGCGGTCGGCTCGCCGCGCGGCGGCGCGGTCGTCCTGCGGGTAGTTGGCCCCTAGATGCTTCGCGTTGTCTTGGTGAAGAATCATGGGCGCGCTTGACGGCAGGGAGCGCCGTCGTGTGACCTCGGGCACTGCGACGTTCAGCGCCGGGCATGGCGCTCGGTCAGTCGCACCTTGGCGGCGGCGTCCCTGCGGGCTGAGAGATGTTGTCCTCGACAACGCGGGCGTTCGACCAATAGACGGCGTTGATCGCCTTGAAGTGATACCGGTTCTCGCGGAACACGAACACTTCGGTGTGGTACGGCTTGCCGCAGGCGTTGGGTCCTTCGACCACGAGGATCATGCCCGCAGTGTCGCCGGTCCCTCGCTTCGGCGAATAACGAGAGCCGACGACGGTCGGCGGGACGGAGGGCACGGCGTTACGGAGATTGAACTCGTCGAGCGTGCGGCTGCAGATGTTGACCGAACCGTTGAGGCGGCACAGCGTGTCGAAGTCCTGTGCTTGCGCGGCTGCAACGATGCGATTGAGGTAGGCGCGCGCCTCGGCCTCGGTGACGGGCGGCGTGACGCGAGTCCACCACCAGGCGCTGCCCGTGAGAACGAACAGAACCACGCCACCAAGGCCGAGGGCGCGTCTCCACATGGTTCCCTGCGTCCTAGGGGCCGTAGTGCGCGTTGTAGTCGAAGTCGTGATAGTCCGTCGGGTAGTAGCCGTCGGGAACATTGGTCGCGATGATCGAAGCCGTGTCCCGCTCGCTGCGCCTTACGTCGCCACGCCAGCGGTTAGCGAAGTCAGCCGGTTCGGAGCCCTTCGCAATATCCCAGGTCTCGCAGTGCGTGTCGGAGTGCTCAAGGTAGGCAGCGTTGACGTTGACACCGATGGTGTCGGTCGAGCAGTGGCCGTAGTCGGCATCCGACCTCGGGCTCCAGTCGACCCAGTCCTGATCCGGGGTGCCCTTCTTGCGCCACGACTGCACTTCAAGGGTGTCCAGTCGCCAGAGATTCTTGCTCTTGCCGGTACCGTACTGCTTGAGGCCATAGGTGTCGCGGCCCGATATGCCGTCGTTCGTGCGGTGATACCACCACGAGCACACGTCAAACCACGCGGTGTCGTTCTGCTTGCGCTTCGGGCAGCCGATTCCGCCCGCTGGAGTCCACTGGTCCTCGTCACCAGGGTTCTGCCCTGCTACGCCGTCGAGTTGAGTCCCCCCAACGACATCGACATCGACATCGGCACCGGGACAGCCGAAGCCAGCGGTGGAAGCGAACATTGTCTTGACGTAGATGTCGCCTGCCGGCTGCACGACGGCGCCGACGAGCTCGGGCGTCACGCATCCAGGGACGACAAGGCTGCTGCTCAGTGGTCCCTCGTCCTCGGAAAGCGCATCGACGGGTCCAGTGTCGATCGGTAGGGCGTGCGTTGCGTCGTCCGGGTCGATGTCGTCGGGGTTGATGACGCTGATGCTCGGGACGAGGCCGGTGATGTCCGGAAGGCTGAAGACGCGGACCGTGGTGGGGATCGGTTCGCCCCGCTCGGCGAGTTGGACCCGGTAGAGGGCGCCTTCGGCTTGGCCCTCGGCCGTGGCGGTCACGTCGAATCCGGCGAGTTCGCTGCCCTGGATCACGTACCCGTGGGATACCGGGTCGGGCACGACCTGCCCGGGCCGCAGCGGAGCGATGTCGGCGGTGATGGTTCCGGCCGAGAGAGCGGCGAGCAGGGGGTCGAGCGGCCCGCTCGGTGGTGAGAGCCGGGCGAGGATGTCCGCCGCCTTTGTGCTGGCGGCGTCGGCGGGGATCGAATTCAGCGCCGCGAGGGCAACGACGAGGGCGGCGAGACCGCCTCGGGTTCGTAGATTGTCGCGCAAGGCGCGTCCCCCTTCGCTGGGTGAGCCGGTGCAGACAAAGCGGCTAGGATAAACGTACCGGGCGGTCCGGCACGAGCGCGGACTCTCGCATGGCGAAACAGCATTGTCAAACGCAGACTTCGCGCGCTCGGCGTGAATACGCCACGCACGACCGCCGCGCGACGACGAGCGCCAAGCGAGTAGCAAGATCGGGAAAAACACCGCCAATCCGTGCTCGTGGCGGGCCGAAGGCCCGCCCTTGAAGTCATAGGGAAACTTCCGACCACGCTGACCGCGGCCCGGCCACGGCGTCCAAGTCGTAGGGAAAACGCCCGACCACGCTGACCGCGGCCCGGCCACGGCGTTCAAACGGCCTTCAAACGGCCCGCGCTGGCGAATCTGCTGCGCGACGCGCAGGTGACCGTAGAGCGGGACGAGTTGGCCGACGTGCGACGGCACGCCGCCACCATGGAACGCGCGATCAGCACGACGCTGGTCGAGTACGCCCGGCAAGGGATCGACCCGGCCGCGACCGTCGCCACGACCAAGGCGCTACAAGACGAGTTGACCGCCACCCACGAACGCGAAGCCGCGGTCCTCGCCTGGCAAGCCGACACGCGGCCGAAGCACAACGCGTCGCAACCATCGCCGAGATCGCTTCCAGTCCCCGCGACCGTCTCGGCACCATGCCGACCCCGAAAACGCGCCGACGTGCTCCGGCTCCTCGACATCACCGTGACCGCGCTCGACGCGAGCAAGACCCCGCGCTGCGAGTCGAGGGCCGGTTGGCGTGGCTCGACCTACACCCCACCTTGGCCGGTAACGCTGCCGAGTGCCACCAACAGCAGCGCTGTCCGCGACGACGCACCCCCCGCCCGCCCGGACGCGGCGAGGGGCCGTTCTGACCGTCGCGCAGCAGGTCACGGGATGGGAGACCCGCTCTAGACCCGGAGCAGGCCCTCGGCCTCCAGCGTGTCGCGCAGGCCGGTCTCGAGGTCGCGGGGCGCGTAGCCGAGCTCCGCGCGCGCCTTCGCGTCGGTCGCCCAGAACGTCACGCCGTCGCTCGTCGACAGGAGCTCGCGCATGTTCGGCGCGAAGCCGAGCGGCGGGCCGACGATCGGGCCGAGCGGAGCGATCGCGCGGACGAGGGCGGCCGGCAACGTGAGCCGCGGCGGCCGCCGCCCGGCGACCCTCGCGGCCGTCGCGACGATCTGCCCGAGGGTCGTGATCTCGCCGCCGAGGACGTACGCCTCGCCGGGCCGTCCCGCGTCGAGGGCGAGCAGGATGCCGCCGGCCACGTCGTCGCGGTGCACCGCGTTGAGCCCCATCCCGGGGAACGGCACCATGGGCAGCCGCCCCTTCGCGACCCGCCGGATCAGGTCGCCGGGCGCGCTGTGGTCGCCGGGGCCGTAGACACCACCCGGCTGTACCACGACACACGGCAGGCCCGCCGCGATCTGCCGCTTCGCCTCCTGGTGCGCGAGGTGCTTCGTCTCGTCGTAGTACGACGTGTAGCGGCCGGGGTGCTCGTACGTCTCGTCGACGACGGTGCCCTTCGTGTCGCCGAACGCCGCCACCGTCGAGACGTAGACGACCTTCGGCGTGCCCGCGTCGAGGGCGCCGGAGAGGACGTCGCGGGTGCCGGTGACGTTGGCGGCGTACATCGCCGGGCGGCGCGACGCGGGGATGCCGACCTGGTAGATCCCGGCGCCGTGGATCGCGGCGTCGGCACCGGCCAGGCCCTTCGCGACCGCCTCGACGTCGCCGAGGTCTCCCGCCACCAGCTCGCAGCCGATCGCGGAGAGGCCGGTCGCCTTCGCGGGCGTGCGGACGAGCGCGACGACATCGTCGCCCCGGGCTCGCAGCCGTCGGGCCACCTCGCTACCGATGAAGCCCGTACCGCCGGTGAGGAACACCTTCATGCGACGGCAGGGTAGACCCGCCGCTACGCGGTACGCACCGCCCGGTCCACCGCGACCACGAGGTCGACGAGCTGCTCGACGGTGTACGTCGGGTTCGCGCGGCTGACGTGCAGCAGATCGTCCTTGGCGTCGGACGAGATCGTCGACGGCAGCGGCCAGGTGAACGTGAAGTTGGCGGACTCCGCATTGACCCCGGAGCCGTCGGGGTGGGTGAGCGCGACATCGACGTACCGGCGGCCGTACGACGCGGAGACGAGCCCGCGCAGCGACAGTACCGAGCCGTCGGCAAGGGTGCGCTCAGTACATGTCGCACCCCGCCGGAAGTCGTCGTCGCGGCAGGGGTGCAGGATCTGCGTACCCGTGCTGATGCCGACCATGAGACGACCCGGGCCACTGCCGTCGTCGGCCGTCGCTTCCACGCCGAGGTCGTCCCAGCGGTCGGCGGTGAGCTCGAACGTCCAGCCGTCGGGGCTCGCCGACTCGATCGCGTGGACGATGGCGCGCTGCCGGGCCGTCAGCTCCTGCGTCACGCGTAGGTGGGTCACCGCGCTCCGCGGCGGCGCCATGGGTGGCGCGGCCTGGACGGCCGTCGTACCGCCGGTCCGCGCGACCGAGGCGACGACGCCGGCGGCCGAGAACGCGGCGACGCCGAGGATGCCGCCGAACGCGATGCGGCGGCGTAGCCGGACGCGCCGCCCGGCGGCGACGACCGGGTCGAGGGCGAGGGTCAGCGGAGGCTCGTCGGCGAGCACCCGGTCGAACGTGTCACGGACGATGGTGTCGTTCACGAAAGGTCCTTCCCCACGGGTGCGAGCACGCCGCGCAGCGCGTCGAGACCGCGCGCGGTGTTGCTCTTGACGGTGCCCGGGCTGCACCCGAGCGCGACCGCGGTCTCCTCGACCGAGCAGTCGGCGAAGTACCGGAGGACGAGGCACGCGCGCTGCCGCCTCGGCACCTGGGCGAGCGCCGCGAGCAGGACCATCCGGTCCTCGGTCGGCGCACTCGGCAGCACGACGTCGGGCAGGTCGGCGGAGGGAAGTTCCCGCCGCCAAGGCCGTCGCCCGTCGTCGACGTGCGCCCGGACGAGGATGCGCCGGAGGTACGCCTCCGCCGCGCCCGGGTCACGCAGCCGCGGCCAGGCCGCGTAGAGCTTGGCGAACGCCGTCTGCGTCAGGTCCTCGGCTTGCTGCCAGTCACCGCAGAGCAGGTACGCCGTCCGCCGGACGACCGCGGCACGGCCGGCGAACAGCGCAGCGAACTCGGCATCCGCGGTCATCACACCTCAAGGACGGAACGGACTTCGGCCATGGTTGCACCGGCCGCGTAGCCTGGGAGCCCCCACGAAGGAGCCGATGGTGCTGGGACCGCTCGACGGGCCGTACGGGGGGCTACCCCGGGCGCCCGAGGCCGAGGGCGCACGGCTACCGACACCCGAGGAGCTGCTCGGCGAGCAGCTCCTGCACGACGCGAACCTCGCGCGCCGCTCCGGCATCCCGCGCTGGGTGTGGGTCATCGTCGCGCTCGCGATCGTCACCGTGCTCGTGGTGCTGCTCGGCTCCTAGGGGCTCCGATCGCGACGCCCGCCGGTCGAGCACGTCAGCCGAACAGCTTCTTCGCTGTCGTCACCCCGACGACCGGGAGATGGAGGACGGTCTTGCCTCTCGTGTCGACAGTGACCTGCGCGCCCTGGCCGCCGGCCGGGTCGTCGTACGGCTTCGCGACGACCCACTCGAGCTGCTCGCCCATGACGAGCAGGCCGATCGAGTGGCCCTTGCGGAAGATGTAGTCCTGCGGCTTCGCGACGATGGTGAGACCGTTCAGGCCGGGCTTCCAGAGCTCGCGCTTCGTCAACGTGTTGCGGTACCGCGAGTCGAGCCAGCCTCGAGTGACGCCGAGCAGCGCGTTCGTCTTGCTCGGGTAGCGCGTGCCGCCCGTCGTCGAGTAGAACGCCGGGTCGATATCGACGACGCTCACGGCGTAGGTCGCCCACGTCCGCTGCACGGTCGACCAGATGCGCACCGACGGCGAGCCGAAGATCCGCGCGTCGGCCTTGAGGGCCGGTGACTCGAACCATGCGGCCTGCTGGTCGTGGCTGCGCGCCGCGGCAAGTGCGCCCGACTCGGTGCCGGTGCCGGTGAGCGCGTACGTCGCGTTGCTCGCCTGCAGTGGGACGTTGTGCTTCGGCGGCGCGGGGAGCAGGACGTTGTCGTAGCCGTTGACGTTGCCCACCTGCGCGTAGAGGCGGACGTCCGACGTGCGCGGGACCGGGCCGCTGACGAATCCGACCTTGCCGTCGGAGTCGGCGGTCTCGCTGATGACCGGAGGCAACTTGTCGGCGCCGTTCTTCGCGCCGCGCAGGAAATGGTCCATCCAGTCCTGCGCGATGGCGCCGAAGCCGGACGGCGTGCCGTGGCCGGTCCACCGATTGCCGACGGCGAGGCGGCGGAACTTCGAGTGGGTGAGGTTCCGCCAGTACCGGATGCCGGTCTCCTGCTTGACGTTCCAGTCGCCCCAGTTCAGCGCGACCAGAACGGGGATGGTGACCTTGCCCGCGTCCTTCGCGTAGTCGCGTTCCTGCCAGAACGCGTCGTAGTCGGGGTTGACGCCGTAGCCGTTCTGCACGTGCTTGAGCTCGTCGCACGGCGTCGTGCTCGACGTGAACCGCTCCTGCCACCCGGGCTGGTCGGGATCGGTGGGCGGGATCGAGTTCGTGCCATAGTCGAACGCGATCGGCGTGTCGAAGCCCTGCTCGTCGATGATCACGCCGGGGCTCTCGTGGCCCATCCGCTCGTTGTTGAACGTGTAGCGGATGCCGCCCGAGTACGCGTAGTCGTACCAGCGGGAGATCGCGGCCTCGGGCACGATCGTCGTGAGGTGCGGCGGGCGGGTGACAGCGGTGGCCATCGCGGTCGTGCCGTCGTACGAGCCGCCGATCATGCCGACCTTGCCGGTCGACCAGGGCTGCTTGGCGATCCACTCGACCAGGTCGTAACCGCTCTCCTTGTCGCGCTTGCCGCCGTAGTCGAAGCAGCCGCCGGAGTTCCCGGTGCCGACGAGGTCGGCGTTGACCCGCGCGAATCCGTGGTCGGAAGTCCACTTCGCACCGGCCGTCGCGTCGCTGAGGCGCTGCTGCAACGTGCCGTAATACGGCGAGTACGTCAGCACCGACGCGGCCTTGACGATCTGGCCGCCGCCGGTCGGGTGCGCGACCTCGACGTGGAGCTGCCCGTGGCGGGTCGGGACGATGTAGACCTTCGTCACCGAGCCGTACGCCGCCGCCGGAGCGGGCGCGGCCAGGACCGTCGCGGTCAGCAGGCCGGCGAGGACGCAGCAGAGACGCCAGGAACCAGGCACGGGAGGCTCCAGGGATCGAGGGGGGATCCGTCCCGACGATTTCGCCGTCGGCCCAGGACGGACCTGCCCTGGGCCGGCGACACAGGTACTACCGGATCAGGCTGCAGACCTTGTACGTCGCGTACGTCGATGTGCAGACCGTGTAGCAGACCTGTTGGAACTCGGGGCTGCACGTCGACGCCTGCGCGGGCTGGCCGAGCGCGAACGTGCCGGCGACGAGCAGACCGCCGACGACGAGACGGGCGGGCATGGGTGTTCCTCTCTGGGTAGGGATCACATGAAGCGGCAGAGCAGGTCGTACGCCGTGGGCACCTTGCCGAGCGTGGTGCAAGCCTTGGCGTAGACGGTGCAGAGCGGCTCCTGCTCGGGGCCGCACGGGAACGCGTGCGACGCCGGGGTGAGCGGCGCGGTCGCGGCGAGCGCGAGCGCGGCGCCGAGACCGAACCTGACGATGCGGCCGTTCACGGCTAGTCGAGGGTGCAGTACTTGTGGATCGCGTTGCACGCGGTCCCGGCGACGTAGCACACGGCCTGGAAGTCGGGGGCGCAGTACCAGGCGTGGGCGGGCGTCGTGGCGAACGGCGCCGCCGCGAGCGACACCGCCGACGCGGCGAGGAGCAGGCGGACCTTCATGAGGGTTCCTCTCGGTGACGTAGGGGATCGCGAGCGCGAGGCGGACGGGAAGGACCTGGGAGGTCCCGTCCGGTGAGGGGAGCTACTGACAGAGCCTGCCGTGCATGCAGACCGTGTCGACGACGAAGCAGGCGAGCGGGACATTGGGGTTGCAGGCGGTCGCGTTCGACGTCGCGGTGAACGGCGCGGCCACGAGCGAG
>CBQZLL010000067.1:0-12869 GCA_967749945.1 uncultured Frankiaceae bacterium | reverse complement strand
CCGATCTTCTTGTGGTCGGTGGTGGTGAGGTAGTCGACCACCCTCGACCGCCGCTTCGGCGCCGGGGACGCGGGGGCCGTCCGCGGGGCGACGCTGGTCACGAGAGCCTCCTGGTGGCGCGTGGCGGGGTCATTCCGCGACCACCCGGCCTTGCATACCGGGATGGACTTGGCAGAAGAACGTGTAGTCGGCACCCTTGCGGAGCGGCGGCGCCTCGAAGGTCTCGGAGCCCTTCTCGATGACGTTGCCCGCCTTGACGACCTTCCCGGTGCTCCCGATGCCCTCGACGATCGCGACGTTGTGCGGTAGCCCGCCGCCATTGGTGAAGGTGATGCTCGCCGGCGCACCCGCGGTGACGTACGCGCACTCCTCGACGAACTTCGTCTGGCCCGGCACCGAGTGGATGGTCACCTTGTCCGACGCCTTGCCGGTGTCCTCGCAGGTGATCCGCGGCGGCTGGTAGGAGTCGAACCACTTGTCGAACTCGGTCCGGCTGATCGCCTTGACGGTGAACGTCATCTTCGCGTGCTCGGTCCCGCAGAGCTCGGCGCACTGGCCGTGGTAGATCCCGGGCGAGGAGACCGTGAGGTCGAAGCCGTTGGCGTGGCCCGGGACGACGTCGCGCTTGAAGAGGAACGCCGGCACGAAGAACGAGTGGATGACGTTGTCCGACCGCTCCTCGAAGTGCACCTTCTCGCCAACCGGGAGCACGAGCTGCGGCGGGTCGGTGTTCGTCTCGGTGCGGACGAGGACGCGGACGCCCTTGGCGTTGGTGCCGTAGTCGAACGTCCAGGACCACTGGTAGCCGCGGATCTCGATGATCGCGGCGACGTTCTTGGTGGGCTTGTCGATGGCGCGGATCGTCGCGAACGACATCCCGAACAGGCCGAGCACGATGATCGTCGGGATCGCGGTCCAGATGACCTCGAACGTCGTGTTGCCGTGGGTTTGCGGTGGTAGCTCGTCGTCGCCCGGCTTCTTCCGGTAGCGGACACAGGAGACGAGGATCGCGCCGATGACAGCGAACCCGATGACGAGGGCGACCACAAGCACGATGTTGTAGAGCGTGTAGACCTTCTTGCCCTGCTCGCTCATCGGCTGCTGGGCACACCCGGTGAGCAGGACGGTGGCCACGACGGCGGCCGCGAGCCGCAGGTGTCGCCCGACGGGTCGCACGGGGGGTCGTCGCCTCGCTTCCGCTACGTGCTCGCGGGCCGTACGCGAGCCTGGCTGAGGGCATCCTTGAGCGGCGGGCGCACGGACGCCGTACGCGGTGAAACCTAACGACCGCACGGCCCCGGTACAACTTGACCACGCCGGGCGTCGTGCTCACCCGTACCCTGGCTCGGTGGTCCTCCTGCGCTGGCACGCCGACCCGCTGGTCGTCGTGGGGCTCACCGCGCTGGCGGCGGCGTACCTCTGGGCGGTCCGCCGGGTGACGGCCCGCGGGGGGACGGTGCCCCGGGCCAGGCGGCGGTGGTTCGCCGCCTGCGTGGTCGTCCTCGTCGTCGCCCTCTGCTCCCCCGTCGCTGCGGTCTCCGAGGAACGCTTCAGCGTGCACATGGTCCAGCACCTGCTGCTGACGTACGGCGCCGCGCCGCTACTCGCGTTCGCCGCCCCCGTCACCACGGCGCTCCAGGCACTCGGGCCGGGCGCCGGCCGGCGACGGCTGCTCGCGGTGCTGCACAGCCGCGTGGTACGGGTCGGGTCGCATCCGGTCGTGACGTGGGTGGCGTTCGCCGCGGTCATGTACGCGACGCACTTCAGCGGCCTCTACGACGCCAGCCTGCGCAGCTCGGTCGCGCACGGCTTCGAGCACCTGCTCTACCTCGGGGCGGCGGCACTGTTCTGGTGGCCGCTGGTCCGGCGCGACCCGGTGCCGGGGACGTTCCCGTGGCCGGCCCGGCTGCTGTACCTGTTCCTCGCGATGCCGCTGCAGTCGTTTCTCGGCGTGGCGATCTTCAACGCGGACCGGGTGCTGTACTCGACGTACGCGACGCGGGCCGGTTCCCTCGCGGACCAGCAGCTCGCGGGCGCGATCATGTGGGCGGGCGGCGACCTGCTCATGCTGACCGCGATCGGCCTGGCTATCGCCGCCTGGATGAGGCACGAGACCCGCGCGACCGAGCGCCTCGACGCCCGCCTCGACGCGCTCCGGGCTGGGCGTTAGGGCGTGCCTCTCAATCCGTGATCGTCGCAGCAGATTGACGGATTGGGATACACGCCCTAGCTAACAGGGTTGCGTCCACGACGTCGCGGACGCCGTGTCCATCCGGATCGCGTTGTCGGTGAGCAAGAAGACGTTCGTCTCGTACTGCTCGGCGTGCACCTGGAGCCCGGTGAACGTCGCCGGCCAGGCGAAGGACGTGGGCTTGTCCCACTGGATCACGCCGGCGTCGTCGACGAACGTCCGCCCGGTGCCGTTGACGACGCTGTAGAACGAGCCGTCCGGCCGGTAGCGCCACAGCGAGTACGTCCCCGCGCCCGCGGCCCCGTCCGCCGTCAGGAACCGGGCGGTCAGCTCCAACGTATAGCCGCCGCCGAACACGTGGTCGTCCCACTGGACGGCGTACTCGGTGTTCTGCGACGGCGCGTCGTCCTCGACCGCGCGGAGGCTGTCGACGCGGAGGTTGAGCTTCTCGCTGCCCGCGGCGCCGGTGAGGAACACCTCGTCGACGTCGATGGCCTTGGTCGGCCGGGCGACGGAGTTCAGGTTCGTGACGATGTACTGGTCGCCGAGGGCGTCGTCGACCATCACGCCGTGGCAGTCGGTAGCCGGAGGAACGGCGTACGCCGGGCCGGCCAGCAGGACGATGCCGGCGACAGCGGCCGGAAGGATGCGCGCGCGCACGAGGGTCCCCCTTCGTAGGGATCGAGGGTCACTACGCCGCGACCGATTCGCCGCGGGCCCTCGCGTTCCTGCCTACTGACCTAGGGCCTGAACTTCGTGATCTTGGCGAGGTTGCGCACCATATGCGTGCAGAACATCGCCAAGATCACGAGATGGGGGGCTGGCGAAGCACGCCGCGACGAGCGTTTCGCCAAGCCCTACTAGTGGACGAGCTGGTCGACCGCCATCGCGGCGAAGAGCAGCGTGAGGTACGTGATCGACCAGTGGAACAGCCGCATCGGCTTGATCGGCACGCCACGCCGCGCGCGTGACGACAGGGCGTGCGCCTCGCGGAGGAACACGACCGCGAGCACGATGCACGACACCAGGTAGATCGGGCCCATCCGGGCGACCGGGTAGAACAGCAGCGAGACCGCCACCATCGCCCAGGAGTACAGGACGATCTGCCGCGCAGTCTCCCGCGCGCCCGCGACGACGGGCAGCATCGGGACGTCGACGGCGGCGTAGTCGTCGCGGAACCGGATGGCGAGCGCCCAGAAGTGCGGCGGCGTCCAGTAGAAGACGACCGCGAACAGCACCAAGGCCGGCAGCTCGACCCGCCCGGTCACCGCGGCCCAGCCGATCAGCACCGGCATGCAGCCCGCGGCCCCGCCGATGACGATGTTCGACGGCGTCGAACGTTTCATGCCGAGCGTGTAGACGAAGACGTAGAACCCGATGGCGCCGAGCGCGAGCCCGGCCGACAGCCAGTTGACGAACACCCCGAGCCACAGGGTCGCGACCAGGCCGAGGACGACGCCGAAGCGCAACGCGGACTCGGGCGTGACCTGGTGCTTGGGCAGCGGACGGCGTTCGGTCCGGTGCATCCGGGTGTCGATGTCGCGGTCGACGTAGCAGTTGATGGTGTTCGCGCTGCCGGCGGCGAACGAGCCGCCCACCAGCGTCGCCACCACCAGCCAGACCGACGGCATCCCGCGTTCGGCCACGATCATCGTCGGCACCGTCGTGACCAGCAGCAGCTCGATGATCCGCGGCTTGGTGAGCGCGACGTACCCGCGCACTGTGTCGGCGAACGCCGTCACGCCGTCACCGGCTCAGCGGCCCGCGCGAACGACAGCGACAGGCGGGTCCGCATCACGACGACGAGCAGCGCGGTGACGATCCACGACCCGACCGCGAGGTGCGGCGTGACCGACCAGGCCTTCAGGCGGAACCACACGTTGAGCGCGCCGAGCAGGATCTGCACGCCGACGAGCAGGACGGCGAGCAGCGCGGCACGGCGGACGAGCGGCTCGGCCCGGCGGGAGCGGACGTACAGCGCGACGACGAGCACCGCGACGAGGTACGCCGTGAAGCGGTGCGCGACATGCAGCACCTGCTGGGTGTTCGCGACCGCCGGCGGCAGGGCGGCGCCGTTGAACGACGGGAACGTCCCGTACGCGAGCCCCGCGCTCCACCCGGTGACCGCCGAACCGAGCAGCATCTGCGCGACGGTGACGCCGAGCGCGAGCGACGGCAGCGGCCCGAGCGACGTCGCCCGCGCGGGCAGGCCGACCGATTGCAGTACGACGTACACGCCGAGCGCGAGGATCGTCATGGCGCCCGCGAGGTGCAGCAGCACCGACTGCGCGTCGAGCTTCCACCACACGACGAACGCGCCGATTACGGCCTGCGAGAGCACCGCGGGCACGAGCCAGAGGCAGACCAGTCGAACATGCCGCGGCTGCCGGGTGCGGACCGCGGTGACGGCGAGCGCGACGATGAGCGCGATGAGGACGGCCGCCCAGAGCCGGTGACTGTGCTCGATCCAGGCGAGCTTCAACGCGCCGTAGCCGAGGGACGACGGCGGGTTGAGCGAGCCGTGGCAGGTCGGCCAGTCGGGACAGCCGAGGCCCGCCTCCATCGCGCGGACGAACCCACCGAGCGCGACGAGCACGAGGGTCGCGCCGACGACGGCGACGGCGAGCTTGGCGAACCGGGACACGCGCACCCGAGGTGAGAGTCGGAGTTGGGGACGGGACATGCTAACCGACCTCGATAGGGTGACGGCGTGACGAAGGACCTCGACGAACGCGCCATCGACGTCGCCCGCGCCCTCGCGATGGACGCGGTCGAGAAGGCCACCTGCGGGCATCCCGGGACGCCCATGGCGCTCGCGCCGCTCGCGCACACGCTGTTCCAGGAGTTCCTCCGGCACGACCCGACCGACCCGCATTGGGCCGGTCGCGACCGCTTCGTGCTGTCCGCCGGGCACGCGTCGATGCTGCTGTACGCGCAGCTCTTCCTCACCGGCTACGGCCTCACGATCGACGACATCACGGCGTTCCGGCAGTGGGGTTCGCGCACGCCCGGCCACCCCGAGCACGGCCACACGCTCGGCGTCGAGACGACCACCGGCCCGCTCGGCCAGGGCTTTGCGAACGCCGTCGGCATGGCGATGGCGCTGCGTCACACCGCAGCCGTGTGGGACCCCGAGGGCAACGGCGTGTTCGACTCGACGATCTACGTCGTGTGCTCCGACGGCGACCTCGAGGAGGGCCTGTCGGCCGAGGCCGCGAGCCTCGCCGGACACCAGCGGCTCGGCAACCTGGTGTTCGTCTGGGACGACAACCACATCTCGATCGAGGGCGACACCGCCGTCGCGTGGAGCGAGGACGTCGACGCGCGGTTCGCGGCGTACGGCTTCCACACGCAGCGCGTCGACGACGCGGAAGACCGCGCCGCGATCAGGGCCGCGCTCACCGCCGCGCGTGACGTCCGCGACCGGCCGAGCTTCATCGCGCTACGCAGCCACATCGCGTTTCCGTCGCCGAACAAGATGGACACCGGTGCCGCGCACGGCTCGGCGCTCGGCGAGGACGAGGTGCGGCTGGTGAAGGAGATCCTCGGCCTCGACCCGGACGAGCACTTCATCGCGCCCCACGACGTCGTCGCGCACTGCCGCCAGGCCGTCGAGCGCGGCAAGGCGCTGCACGCCGCCTGGGACGCGCGCTACGACACCTGGGCCGCAACGCATCCGGACCGTGCGGCCGAACGCGAGCGGGTGCTCGCCCGGCGGCTGCCCGACGGGTGGGCGGAGAAGCTGCCGACGTTCGAAGCGGGCAGCAAGCTGGCGACGCGCGAGGCGTCGGGCAAGGTCATCAACGCGGTCGCCGACGTGCTGCCGGAGCTGTTCGGCGGCAGCGCCGACCTCGCGGGCAGCAACAACACGACGATCGAGGGCGCCGACTCGTACCTCGCCGAGACGCCGGCCGGGCGGGTGCTCCACTTCGGGGTCCGCGAGCACGCGATGGGCGCGACGATGAACGGCATGGCGCTCGCGGGCGGCGTGCGACCGTTCGGCGGGACGTTTCTCGTGTTCAGCGACTACATGCGCCCGGCCGTGCGGCTCGCCGCGCTCATGCAGGTGCCGGTCACGTACGTCTGGACGCACGACTCGATCGGCCTCGGCGAGGACGGCCCGACGCACCAGCCGATCGAGCACCTCGCGGCGTTGCGGGCGATCCCCGGGCTCGACGTGGTCCGGCCCGCCGACGCGACCGAGACCGCGGTCGCTTGGCGCACCGTGCTCGAACACACCGACCGGCCCGCCGGTCTCGTGCTGACCCGGCAGAAGCTGCCGACGCTCTCCGGGGACGCCTCGGGTGTCGCGCGCGGCGGCTACGTCGTTGCCGACCCGGACAGCGCGGCGCCACAGGTGATCCTCATCGGCACGGGCTCCGAGGTACACATCGCGCTCGCGGCCCGCGACCTGCTCGACGCGAGCGGTGTCCCGACCCGGGTCGTGTCGATGCCGTGCGTCGAGTGGTTCGCCGCGCAGGACCAGGCGTACCGCGACAGCGTGCTGCTGCCGTCGGTCACCGCGCGCGTCTCCGTCGAGGCCGCGGTGCCGATGGGCTGGGAGCGCTGGGTCGGCGCGCGCGGCGCGATCGTCGGCCTCGACCACTTCGGGGCGTCGGCGCCGTACGAGACGATCTACGAGCAGTTCGGCATCACCGCGGAGCGGGTCGCCGCCGCCGCGCGGGAGGTCCTGGCATGACCGACGTCCTGGCCGACCTCACCGCGGCGGGAGTCGCGATCTGGCTCGACGACCTCTCCCGCGAACGCCTCCGCACCGGCACGCTCGCCGCCCTCGTGCGCGACAAGCACGTCGTCGGCGTGACGACCAACCCGACGATCTTCCAGAAGGCGCTGGAGCAGGGCGACGCGTACGAGTCCCAGGTCGCCGACCTCGCGGTGCGCGGCGTCGACGTCGGCGAGGCGCTGCGCACGGTCACGACGTACGACGTCCGGTGGGCCTGCGACGTGCTCCGCCCCGCGTACGACGCGAGCGGCGGCGTCGACGGCCGCGTCTCCATCGAGGTCGACCCACGGCTCGCGCACGACGGCGACCGGACCGTGGCCGAGGCGCGCGCGCTCTGGTGGCTCGTGGACCGCCCCAACCTGTTCATCAAGATCCCGGCCATCGCCGAGTCGATCCCGGCCATCGCGACGTGCCTCGCCGAGGGCATCAGCGTCAACGTCACGCTGATGTTCTCGATCACGGTGTACGAGCGGGTCATGGACGCGTTCCTCACGGGCGTCGAGCAGCGGCTCGCCTCGGGAGCCTCGTTGGAGCGACTGGAGTCGGTCGCGTCGTTCTTCGTGTCGCGGGTCGACACCGAGGTCGACCACCGGCTCGACCTCATCGCCAAGGAGTCGGGCGACCCCGCGCGGGTCGAGGCGGCCAAGAGGCTGCGTGGACAGGCTGCGATCGCGAACGCGCGGCTCGCCTACCAGGCGTACGAGCGGGTGTTCTCGTCGGAGCGCTGGCAGGCGCTCGCGGCGCGCGGTGCCCGGCCGCAGCGGCCACTGTGGGCGTCCACCGGCGTGAAGGACCCGGCGTACGACGACACCCGCTACGTCGTGGAGCTCGTCGCGCCGGGCACGATCAACACGATGCCCGAAGCGACGCTGAACGCCGTCGCCGACCACGGCCGGCTGCGCGGCAACACCGCGGCAGAGGGATACGTCGAGGCGCGCGCCGTGCTCGACGAGCTCGCGACGCTCGGCATCGCATACGAGGACGTGATCACGGTCCTCGAACGCGAGGGCGTCGAGAAGTTCGAGGCGAGCTGGGAGCAGCTCGCCGGCGAGCTGGAGTCCGAGCTGCGGGCCAAGCGCCGGTGACGGAGCCGGGGCACCGCGAGCGCCCGCCGAAGGCGGATCCCGCCCCGGTGCTCTACGCGACGCCGCCGGCCGTCGAGCCCTCCGGGCCAGTCCGCGTCGCGACGTACGGCTCCGCGTTGCTCGGCCCGCGCGACGCGGCCCGGCGCGCGCTCGTCATCGACGGCGTGCCCGCGCGGCTGGCCGCGAAGGACGCGACGTTGTGGGGGCCCGCCAGCGAGGCCGCGACGCGCCTGGGCTGGCTCGACCTCCCGGCGACGTCGCGCGACCTGCTCCCCCGGCTCGCGACGCTGCGGTCCGAGCTCGCCGCCGAGGGCGTCGACCGGGTCGTGCTCTGCGGCATGGGCGGCTCGTCGCTGGCGCCCGAGGTGATCTGCGCGACGTACGGCGTACCGCTCACCGTCCTCGACACGACCGACCCGGGCCAGGTGCGTGCCGCATTCGTGGACCTCGACCGCACCGTGTTCGTCGTGTCGAGCAAGAGCGGTACGACGGTCGAGACCGACTCGCACCTGCGGCTCGCGGTCGAGGCGGTCGGCTGGTCGCGGATCGTCGTCGTCACCGACCCGGGTTCGGCGTTGTCGGCGACGGAGGCGCGGGCGACGTTTCTCGCCGCCCCGGCCGTCGGCGGCCGCTACAGCGCGCTCTCCGCGTTCGGCCTGGTGCCGTCGGCGCTCGCCGGCGTCGACGTCGGCGTGCTGCTCGACGACGCGGCGGCCGTACTCCCCGACCTCGCCCGCGACGCGGGCAACCCCGGGCTCGACCTCGGCGCGGCACTCGGCGGGTGCGGCGCGGCGGGGCGCGACAAGGTCGTCCTCGCCGGTGCGGGGTTCGCCGAGTGGGCCGAGCAGCTGGTCGCCGAGTCGACCGGCAAGCAGGGTCGCGGACTGTTGCCCGTCGTCGTCGAGTCGCCGTCCGCGCCTGGCCCGAAGTTCACCGCGACCGGCGATCTGCACGTCATCGGCTCGGGCACCAACAAGACCGAGGTGACCGGGCCACTCGGCGCGGCGTTCCTCGTCTGGGAGTACGCCACCGCGATCGCCGGTCGGGTGCTCGGCGTCGACCCGTTCGACCAGCCCGACGTCGAGTCGGCGAAGCAGCGCACCCGCGACCTGCTCTCGACGCCGCCCGGGGACCTCCCGGCAGACGACGTCGTCGTCGTGGACGGGACCACCGACCTGTGGCCCGTGCTGCGCGGGCTGCTCGACGCGATCCCGCCGCGCGGGTACCTCGCGATCCAGGCGTACCTCGACCGGCACGCCGACGCGGTCGCCGCCGAGCTGCGCCCCGCACTCGCCGCGCTGACGGCGCGTCCAGTGACGTTCGGCTGGGGGCCGCGGTACCTGCACTCGACCGGGCAGTACCACAAGGGCGGGCCGCCGACCGGGGTGTTCCTCCAGATCACCGGCGCCGTCGCCGAGGACCTCGCGGTGCCGGCTCGCGGCTTCACGCTCGGCCGGCTGCAGCTCGCCCAGGCGGTCGGCGACGGCCGCGTCCTCGCCGACCGCGGGCGGCCCGTCGTCCGGCTGCACCTCACCGACCGCGCAGAGGGGCTCGCCGCCGTCCGCGCCGCGATCCCGGATCCGCCCGAGTGAACCCCCTTCGCGACCCCCGCGACCGCCGGCTGCCGCGGATCGCCGGGCCTTGCGGGCTCGTCATCTTCGGCGTCACCGGCGACCTCGCGTGCAAGAAGCTGCTCCCCGCGATCTACGACCTGACCCATCGGGGCCTGCTGCCGCCGGGCTTCGCGCTGACCGGGTTCGCCCGCCGCGACTGGGCCGACCAGGACTTCGTGCAGGTCGTGCACGATGCGATCAAGGAGTACGCGCGCACGCCGTTCCGAGAGGACGTGTGGCAGCAGCTCGCCGAGGGCTGCCGGTTCGTGCCGGGTGACTTCCGCGACGATGCGGCGTTCGACCTGCTGGCCCGCACCATCGCCGACCTCGACCGGGTACGTGGCACGGGCGGCAACCATGCGTTCTACCTGGCGGTGCCGCCGAGCGCGTTCCCGGTCGTCGTCGAGCAGCTCAAGCGGTCGGGGCTGTCCGCCGCGAACGCCGGCGCGTGGCGGCGGATCGTCGTCGAGAAGCCGTTCGGTCACGACCTGGCGAGCGCGCGCGAGCTGCAACGGATCGTCGACGAGGTGTTCCCGTCCGGGTCGGTGTTCCGGATCGACCACTACCTCGGCAAGGAGACGGTGCAGAACCTGCTCGCGCTGCGCTTCGCCAACAACCTGTTCGAGCCGATCTGGAACCGCCGCTACGTCGACCACGTGCAGATCACCATGGCCGAGGACATCGGCGTCGGCGGCCGGGCCGGCTATTACGACGGCATCGGCGCCGCCCGCGACGTCCTGCAGAACCACCTGCTCCAGCTCCTCGCGCTGACTGCGATGGAGGAGCCGGTGTCGTTCGCGGCGGACTCGTTGCGGACCGAGAAGCTCAAGGTGCTGTCGGCGGTCTGCCTGCCCAAGGACCTGCACGAGGGCACCGCGCGCGGTGTCTACGCGCGCGGCTGGCAGGGCGGCGTCGAGGTCCCCGGGTACCACGACGAGCCCGGCATCCCTCGCCGGTCGAGGACCGAGACGTACGCCGCCGTCCGGCTCGAGATCGACACCCGGCGGTGGGCGGGCGTGCCGTTCTACCTGCGGACCGGCAAGCGGCTCGGCCGCAGGGTCACCGAGATCGCGGTGGTGTTCCAGCGGGCACCGCACCTGCCGTTCACCGCGACCGAGACGGAGGAGCTCGGCCAGAACGCGCTCGTCATCCGGGTCCAGCCGGACGAGGGCGTGACGATGCGCTTCGGGTCGAAGGTGCCAGGGACGCAGATGGAGGTGCGCGACGTCAACATGGACTTCGCGTACGGCGAGTCGTTCACCGAGTCGAGCCCGGAGGCGTACGAGCGGCTGATCCTGGACGTGCTGCTCGGCGACCCGCCGCTGTTCCCGCGCCACGAGGAGGTCGAGCTGTCCTGGCAGGTGGTCGACCCGATCGAGGAGGCGTGGGCATCGGGCAGCAGGCCGGAGCGGTATCCGGCGGGGACGTGGGGCCCACCATCCGCGAGCGCGCTGCTCGCGCGCGACGGCCGTACCTGGCGGCGGCCGTGAGCGTCGCACTTAGCGACACCACGGCGAGCGACGTCGCCGCGCTCCTCGCGCGCGAACGCCGCCGTTCCGGCGCCGGCCTGCTCGGTATGGCGCTCACCCTCGTCGTCGCGACCGACGAACGCGACCACGAGGACGCCGTCCGCGCTGCGAACGACGCCGCGATGGAACACCCGTGCCGGGTCGTCGCGGTCGTCCCGCGCGCGCCGAAGGACCGCGCGCGGCTGGACGCGGAGATCGGCGTCGGTCTGCGCGGGAACCCTGGCGAGAACGTCGTGCTGCGCCTGTACGGGCACCTCGGCGACCACGCGGACTCGGTCGTACTGCCGCTGCTGCTGCCGGACGCGCCGGTCGTCGTGTGGTGGCCGGGCGCGGCACCGGACGTACCGGCCGAGTCGGCGCTCGGGCGGCTGGCGCAGCGCCGGGTCACCGACGCCGCCGCGACCGCGAAGCCGCTCGACGCGCTGCGGTCGCGACTGGGCGGCCACCGGGCCGGCGACACCGACCTGGCGTGGACCCGGCTCACGCCGTGGCGGGCGCTGCTCGCGGCGGCGCTGGACGAGCCGTACGACGCCGTCGTCGCCGCGACCGTCGCGGCGGCGAAGGGCAACCCGAGCGCGGCGCTGCTCGGCGCGTGGCTGCGGCTGCGGCTCGGGACGGCGTGTGACGTACGGACCTCGCGCGGCCCCGGCATCACCGAGGCCCGGCTGCGCACGACGCACGGCGACCTCGCGATCACCCGGCCCGACGGCGAGCGCGCGACGCTGGCCCGGCCAGGGCAACCGGACCGCGGCGTGGCGCTGCGGCGGCGGACGACCGCCGACCTGCTCGCCGAGGAGTTGCGGCGACTGGATCCGGACGAGCCGTACGCGGAGACGCTGGCGGCGGCGTTCCCGCAGAATGGCCGCACATGACCGCGCCCACGCTCATCGTGCACCGCGACGAGACGCTGCTCGCGCGCGCCGTCGCGGCGCGGCTCGTCACCCGGCTCGTCGACGTCCAGACCGCGCGCGGGACGGCGAGCGTCGGCCTGACCGGCGGCGGGATCGGCACCGCGGTGCTCCGCGAGATCGCTGCCGCCCCCGCCCGCGACGCGGTCGACTGGGACTCGCTCGACGTGTGGTGGGGCGACGAGCGGTTCCTGCCATCGGGGCACCCCGGCCGCAACGAGACCGCCGCCCGGGCCGCGTTGCTCGACGCGGTGCCGGTCGACCCGGCGCGGGTCCGCCCGATGCCCGGGCCGGACACCGCCGACGACGCCGAGACGGCGGCCGAGCGGTACGCGTCCTGGCTGGCGGCCGCGGCGCGGCCCGAGGACCACGGGCCGGTGCCGTCGTTCGACGTGCTGCTGCTGGGCGTAGGCCCGGACGGGCACACGGCGTCGCTCTTCCCCGGCCAGCCGGCGGTCTACGACGAGCGGCCGGTCGTCGCCGTCCACGGCGCACCGAAGCCGCCGCCGACGCGGATCACGATGACGTTCGCCGCTGTCAACGCCGCCCGCGAGGCGTGGCTCGTCGTGTCGGGCGCGGACAAGGCTGGCGCGGTCGCCATGGCGCTCGGCGGGGCCGGGCGGGTGCAGGTCCCCGCGGCGGGCGTCCGCGGGCGGCAGCGGACCCTGTGGCTCCTGGACGCCGCCGCCGCGGCCAAGGTCCCGACTGGCCTCGGCCGCATCGCGTCGCCGTAGGGTGTGACCCCGCGCGGCCCCCCTACGGCCGCCGGGAAGGATCACCCATGCGTTCCCTGATCGGC
>CBQZLL010000066.1:0-12872 GCA_967749945.1 uncultured Frankiaceae bacterium | reverse complement strand
CCACGCCCGAGCCGCCCGCGGCGCCCGCGCCCGAGACCGCACCCGAGACCGCGCCCGAGACGACCGCGTGGTCGTTGCGCCGCACGCTGCGTACGTCATCCGCGGAGTCGTGGGAGATCGTCGAGCATGACGGCGCGCGCGTCGGCGCCGTGACGCTGCACTTCGCCGACGACGCGGTCGAGGGCGTCCTGGCGCTGCCGGAGAAGTCCGAGCCGGACGAGGTCCGCGGCGTCCTCGGCTGGCTTTCCGACCTGCTCACGCTGGACGCGGCGGCCGGTCCCGGCGGCATCATCCATTGGCTCGTCGTCGCGGGCCCGCTCGACGACTTCTACCGCCGGTCGCCGGGCCGTCGCGCGACCGGCGTCGAGAGCGACGTGGCGACCGCCCGCGCGCGGATCGAGCCGGTGCTCACCGCCATGTTCCCCGCGCTCGTCGGGATGCCCGACGGTGGGTACGCCGTCGACGCGGGCTCGGTCCGCGTCTTCGTCACCGTGCGGCTCGGCGACGGCGGCGTGGTGCTGGTCCGGGTGTTCTCGATCACCAACATCGACGTCCCGGTCGACGGGGAGCTGCCCGCGTTCCTCCTGTCGCTGAACTTCGGGCTCACGCTCGGCCGGTTCTCGCTCGACGTCGAGCACCAGGCGGTGTGGTGCGACCACGTGCTCACCGCCGACGAGCTGGACGAAGCGACCCTCGCGCGCACCATCGCGGCGGTCGCCGCGACGGCCGACCGCTACGACGACGAGATCAAGGCGCGCTTCGGTGGGCGGACGTTCCGCGAGGAGGGGTCGCCCGTCGAGGCGGCCGCGAAGCTCGCCGAGCCGGGCATGGCCGGCGGCTACCTCTAGTCTGGCGCGCCGACATGTGGACGGCGGCCCACCGGCTCGCGCCGGTCGGCCGCGTCCTACTTGTAGGGTCCGAGCCATGCGACTCGGCGTGAACCTCGGGTACTGGAGCACCGCCCAGGACGCGCGCGACGGCGTCCTCCTCGCACAGGAGGCCGACCGCCTCGGCTACGCGGTGGCGTGGGCGGCGGAGGCGTATGGCTCGGACGTCGTCACCGTCCTCACCTGGGTTGCCGCGAACACCGAACGGATCGACGTCGGCAGCGGCATCATGCAGATTCCCGGGCGGTCGCCCGCGATGACCGCGATGACGGCAGCCTCGCTCGACGCGCTGTCCGGCGGCCGTTTCCGCCTCGGTCTCGGCGTCTCGGGTCCGCAGGTCTCCGAGGGCTGGCACGGCGTGCGCTACGACAAGCCGTTGACCCGCACCCGCGAGTACGTCGACGTCGTCCGCCGGGCGCTGACCCGCGAGCGACTCACCGCCCCCGGCCCGTACTACCCGTTGCCGTTGCCGGACGGGCCGGGCAAGGCGCTGAAGCTCATCGTGCATCCGGTCCGCGAGTACATCCCCCTGTACATCGCGGCGATCGGACCGAAGAACCTCGAGCTGACGGGCGAGATCGCGGACGGCTGGCTCGCCGTCTTCTACTCGTCCGAGCACGCGAAGGAGCAGCTCGCGCACGTCGAAGCGGGGCGCGCGAAGGCGGGCAAGGCGCTCGCCGGGTTCGACGTCGTCCCGACGATGCCGTTGTCGCTGGGCGACGACGTCCACGCCTGCGCCGACCCGATCCGGCCGTACGCCGCGCTCTACATCGGCGGCATGGGCTCGCGTGAGCAGAACTTCTACAACCGCCTCGCCCGCAGCTACGGCTACGAGGACGCCGCGCAGGAGTGCCAGGACAAGTACCTCGCGCACGACTACGCGGGCGCGATGGCGGCGGTGCCGTTCGAGTTCATCGACGAGACGTCGTTGCTCGGGCCGCAGGAGCGGGTTGCCGACCGGCTCGCGGCGTTCGCCGCTGCGGGTGTCACGACGTTGACGCTGACACCGGTCGGCGTGACGTTCGAGGAGCGGCTGGCCGGACTGCGGACCGCGGTCGAGGCGCTGGAGCGCTCCGGCGTCGGGGAATGAGCGCGTGCCCGGCTGATCTGCCGCTGCACCTCTCGGTGTTCCAGGCCGCGGTGCTCGGGGTGACGCAGGGCCTGTCGGAGTTCCTGCCGATCTCGTCGTCGGGTCACCTCATCCTCGTGCCGTGGGCGGCCGGGTGGCGCGACGTGTACTGCGCCAAGGAGGCGAACAAGTTCTTCGACGTCGCGCTGCACCTGGGCACGTTCGTCGGCGCGGCCTGGTATCTGCGGCACGATCTCTGGACGCTGGTCGTCGCGTGGTTCGCGTCGGTGCGAGCGCGCGCGGTGCGCGGCCCGCAGGAGCGGCTCGCCTGGTTCGTCGTCCTGTCGGCGATCCCCGGTGCGCTCGCGGGCGCGGCGTTCGAGCGCGTTATCACCGAGCACCTCGGGCAACCGTGGCAGATCGCGGTGTTCCTCGCGGTGTTCGGCGTCGTTCTGTACGCCGTCGACGAGCGCGCGCCGCAGGCGACCCGCTACGAGGACCTGCACGCCTCGCAGGCCGGCGCGATGGCCGTGGCCCAGGCGGTGTCACTCATGCCCGGCGTCTCGCGGTCCGGCATCACTATTACGGCCGCGCGCGCGACGGGCGTGACGCGAGACGCGGCGGCGCGGTTCTCCTTCCTCATGAGCCTGCCGATCATCCTCGGCGCCGCGGCGTACTCGGCGCTCTCGCTCGGGCCTGACAGCGGGCTCTCCGGGCAGGAGGCGCAGTTCGCGGTCGGCGTGCTGTTCTCCGCGGTGAGTGGCGCGTTCGCGGTGTTCGGCGTGCTGTCGTTCCTGCGGCGCCATACGTTCGGGTCGTTCGCGGTCTACCGGCTCGGCGTGGCCGCGGTGGTGTTCGTGCTCGTCCTCACGAACGTCAGGAGCGCGACGATATGACGACGCTGCTGCTCGTCCGCCACGGGCTCACGACGATGACCGGGCCAGTCCTGGCCGGGTGGACGCCGGACGTGCACCTCGACGACCGCGGTCGCGAACAGGCCGACGCACTGGCCGCGCGGCTCGCGCCGGTCCCCGTCGTCGCCGTCGTCTCGTCACCGCTCGAACGCTGCCTGGAAACCGCCGAGGCGCTGGGCCACGAGGTCACGGTCGACGAGCGGCTCGGCGAGTGCCGCTACGGCGACTGGACCGGCCAGGAGCTCAAGAAGCTCGTCAAGGACCCGCTGTGGCGGCAGGTGCAGGCGCACCCGTCGGCGGTGACGTTCCCGAACGGCGAGGCGCTGCGCGACACCGCCGCGCGGGCGGTCGACGCGATCCGCGACTGGAACGCGCGGCTCGGACCGGACGCGACGTACGTCGCGGTGAGCCATGGCGACGTCATCAAGGCAATCGTCGCGGACGCGCTCGGCCTGCACCTCGACCAGTTCCAGCGCATCACCGCCGACCCGTGCTCGCTGACGGTGATCCGGTACACCGAGCTGCGCCCGTTCGTGCTGCGGCTCAACGACACCGGCGGTGGCGTGGACGGTCTGGTGCCGCCGAAGCGGCGGCGCCGCAAGCCGTCGTCGGACGCGCCGGTCGGCGGCGGCGCGGGTTCCACGTAGGGTCGTAGACATGCCGCGCCAGGTCTTTCTCTTCGACCCGCCCGAACGCTTCGTGGCGGGCACTGTCGGCCAGCCCGGGGAGCGCACGTTCTTCCTCCAGGCGACCGACGGCGACCGCGTGACGAGCGTGGCAGTGGAGAAGACCCAGGTGCAGGTGCTCGCGGAGCGCCTCGACGACCTGCTCGACGAGGTACGTCGCCGGGGTGGCGACGCGCCGGTCGAGGCGCCGCCCGAGCTCGACGACGTCGCGCCGCTCGACCAGCCGATCCTCGAAGAGTTCCGGGTCGGCACGCTCGCGATCGCCTGGGACGGCGAGGACGGGCTCGTCGTCGTCGAGGCGCACGAGCTGACCGAGGCCGACGAGGACGAGGACGCCGACGACGACGAGGAGGACGAGGGCGACGGCGGTTTGCTGCGCGTGCGGTTCAGCGCGGCGGCGGCGCGGGCGTTCGTGCGGCGCGCGTTGCGCGTCGTCGCGGCTGGTCGGCCGCCGTGCCCGCTCTGCGGCCGCCCGCTCGACCCGGAGGGTCACATCTGTGCGCGGCTCAACGGTCACGGCCACTGACCTCGCGACGCGCGTGCGTCCCGGCACGCGGGTCGGCATCGACGGGCGCGACGCGGCGGGCAAGACGACGCTCGCCGACGTGCTCGCGGGCATCCTCCCTGGCGTCGTGACGCGGGTCCGTCTCGACGACTTCCACCGTCCCGCCGAGCAGCGCGTCGACTACTACCGGGACGCGTCCGACCTGGCGGCGTTCGCGGAGGCGGTGCGCGCAGCGACGGGGACCGTCGTCGCCGACGGCGTGTTCCTGTTCCGGCCCGAGCTCGACGACCTCTGGGATCTGCGCGTACGGATCGAGGTCGACCCGGACGAGCAGCTGCGACGGGCGACCGCACGCGGCGACGCGGTCGAGCGCTACGCCACCCGCTACCGGCCCGCGCACGACGCGTACGAGGCGGCGGTCCGGCCGGCCGAGCGCGCGGACGTCGTGCTGCCATGACCGACCCCGCGCTGACCCTCTTGCGCGACGGAGACCTGGCGATCGAGGGTCGGCTGATCGACGCGAGCAACGCGACGCTGTACGCGGCGATCAGTTGCGACGGCGTGACCGCCGCGTGCGTCTACAAGCCGATCCGCGGCGAACGCCCCCTCTGGGACTTCCCCGACGGGACGCTCGCGCACCGCGAGGTCGCGGCGTACGCCGTGTCGGCCGCGACGGGCTGGGAGGTCGTACCGCCGACGGTGTTCCGCGACGGCCCGCTGGGCGAGGGCATGGTGCAGCTGTGGATCGACGTCGACCAGGCGGTCGACCCCGTCGAGCTCATGCGCAGCGACCATCCGGCGCTGCGACGGATGGCGGTGTTCGACGCGGTCGTGAACAACGCCGACCGCAAGGGCGGCCACCTGCTGCCGATCCCCGGCGGGCACGTGTACGGCGTCGACCACGGCGTCTGCTTCAACGTCGAGCCCAAACTGCGGACCGTGCTGTGGGGCTGGCGCGGGATGGGGTTGTCGGCCGACGAGCGCGCGGTGCTCGACGTACTGCGGACCGGCATCGGGTCGGGCGAGCTCGGCGAGACGTTGCGCGCGCTGCTGGCCGCGGACGAGGTCGACGCGACGCTCGCGCGGGTGGAGTCGTTGCTCGCCACGAGCCGCTTCCCCCAACCGAGCGAGGACTGGCCCGCCGTTCCGTGGCCGCCGTTCTAGGCTCTGCTGCATGGAGTCGTGGAGCACGCCCGAGCCCGCCCGCCTGGCGGGCCAGGGTCTCCCGCTGCGGCTGCACGACACGTCGACTGGTGAGGTGAGCCCGCTGGCCCCTGGGCCGACCGCGACGATGTACGTGTGCGGCATCACGCCGTACGACGCCGCGCACCTCGGGCACGCGTTCGCGTACCTGACGTACGACCTGCTGCGCCGGGTGCTGCGCGACTCCGGGCACGACGTCGTCTACACGCAGAACGTCACCGACGTCGACGAGCCGCTGTTCGAGCGCGCGGCCGAGACGCACGACGACTGGCAGTCACTCGGGACGCGCGAGACCGAGCAGTTCCGCCTCGACATGGGCGCGCTCAACATCCTGCCGCCGACGCACTTCGTCGGGGCGGTCGAGGCGATGCCGATGATCGTCGACATGGTCGGGCTGCTGCGGGAGAACGGCGCGACGTACGACCTCGAGGGCGATACGTACTTCTCGGTCGCGGCTGCGCCGCGTTTCGGCACTGTCGGCAACCTCTCGGTCGAGGAGATGGTCACGCTCTCGGCCGAGCGTGGGGGAGATCCGGCGCGACCCGGCAAGAAGGACCCGCTCGACCCCGTGCTCTGGCTGGCTGAGCGGCCGGGCGAGCCGTCGTGGGACGCGCCGTGGGGTCTTGGCCGGCCCGGCTGGCACGTCGAGTGCTCGGCCATCGCGCGGTCGACGCTCGGCGACACGTTCGACCTGCACGGCGGCGGGACCGACCTGATCTTCCCGCACCACGAGATGTCGTCGGCGGAGGCGTCCGCGGCGCTCGGCGTGTGGCCGTTCGTCCGGCACTGGACGCACAACGCGATGGTCGGTCTCAACGGCGAGAAGATGTCGAAGTCGAAGGGCAACCTCGTCTTCGTCCGGCACCTACGGCTCGACCACGATCCGATGGCGGTCCGGCTCGCGTTGCTCGCGCACCACTACCGGACGCCGTGGGAGTGGTTCCACCACGACATCGTCGCGGCCGACGAACGGCTCGAACGCTGGCGCGCCGCGGCCGGCGCGGCCGCCGGTTCCGACGCGCGTGAGGTCGTCGACGGCGTCCGGCGGCACCTCGCCGACGACCTCGACGCGCCCGCGGCACTCGCGGTCGTCGACCGGTGGGTGGACGAGACGTTGCGCGTCGGCGGCAGGGACGATTCCGCGCCCGCGCTCGTTGCGGATGTGTGCGACGCGTTGTTGGGAGTGGTGCTGCGATGAGACGGACGGGACAGATCGTGGTCGGCGTCGTCGCGACGCTGCTTCTTGTGTCGTGGGGTGGGGCGATCCCGCTCGCGCCGGTGACGTTGCCGCTGCTGTGGTGGGCGGGACGCGACGCGCGGCCGTTCTGGCGCGGGTTCCTCGACCTCGTCGCGGCGCTGACCGCCGCGGAGGCGGTCTGGGCGATCACGTACGTCTTCCTCGGCGAGGCGACCGCGCTGATCTGGGGCCTGCCGCTGGCGGCCGCGCTTGCGGTCGGCCTGACGTTCGCGCGCACCCAGCGTCCGCGCGTGGTGGCCTAGGTCCCGCACGTGGTGGGCCATCCCGGCGAGCGTCCGTCCTTCGTGATCTTGGCGACATTTGGCGGGGTGCTGAGCACGGCGACGTCGCCAAGATCACGACTTTCGCTGGGCAGGTCGGCGTTACCCACAACGCGTCGCTGATCACGTCCCGCTCGCTCCTAGACGACAGCGGCCAGCCAACCGGTTCAAGTCCACGCGACACGCCCTGGACCTGGCAGCCACGACCTGACGCAACGAATCCGATCCCGGCTTCGGAGTTCCGGGTAGCGGCGCGTTCGCGCTCTGTTCCCCGGGAGGTTCCCATGCGCAAAGCTCTCGTAGCGGCCCTCGTCGCTACCGCCCTCGCCCAGGTCGGCCCGGCCCACGCGGTGCCGGACGCCTGGGGCGTGTCCTGCGGTCTCGTCGCCGTCCACGAGCCGACTCTCCAGATCACGCCGCCCGACTGGTTTGCAGGTGTCCTCACCGCGGCGGTCGTCGGCTTCGACGACATGGATCTCCTCGGCGGTAACCCCGCGAACGTAAGCGTCGACTGCTTCGTCAAGGTCAACGGCGTCACTAAGGACACTGCCTCGGCCGACTTCCCTGTCGTCGCAGTTCCGCTGAAGGTCCCGGTGATGTTCCTTGCGACGGTTGCGGACACCCTCACCGTCTGCACCAAGTTCACCGTCTCAGCGGGCAACGGGACGCACAGCCCGGCGGAGTCCTGCAAGGCGGCGACGGACGTCCTCCTGCCGCCGACGGAGGTCTGTAACCTCGTCCCTATCATCTGCTCGATCGAGTTCGGTGGCGAGCCGGTCCTGCCGCTTCGTGCCTTCGTGGTCGTGCCGGACGTGCTCTTCGCGGCGTAGCGACGTCAACCCTGGTGGAGCTGTCGGGCTGCCTAGGTGAGGGAGCCCGACAGCGACGGGTAGATCGAGAACGTGTGGGCGACCTGGTCGACGTTGAGGTCCAATGACACGGCCATCGTGATCGAGATGACGAGCTCGCTCGCGTGCGGCGTGACGACGAGGCCGCCGAGCAGCTTGCCGCTCTCGGGACGACAGATGAGGTTCACGAAGCCGTCGGCGATGGCCTGCGTCTTGGCGCGCGTTCGTCGCGAGCGACGTACGCCGTCGACGGTGCCACCGCGCGGGTGCTGGACGGGCTGACGTCGCGACCGCCACGCGACGTCAGGGCGAACGACGCGATCGGGGCGCTCGTCGGAGTGCGGGACCCGGAGCGTCCTGTGCCGACGTCGCCGTGACGACGTACGACGCCGACGACTTCGCAGTCACGCGACTCGGTCCACGAGGCACCCGCCGCGAACAGGACAGCCCCGACGTTTCCTGCGACGGGCGGACTTCCCGGTGCGCTCGCGACGCGGCGCCGGCTGCGGACCGTGGTGGTCTAGCCGCCGATCGGGTCGTCGCCGGTGCGGCGCAGGAAGCGTTCGAACTCCCGCGCGATGGCCTCGCCGGTCGCCTCGGGCAGGTCGGTCTCCGACTCGCGTTCCTCCAGGGACCGGACGTACTCGGCGACCTCGCTGTCCTCGGACGCGAGCTCGTTGACCTGCCGCTCCCAGCCGCGCGCCTGTTCCTCGAGGTCCCCGAGCGGCACCTGCACGTCGAGCACGTCCTCGACCCGGCGCAGCAACGCGAGCGTCGCCTTCGGCGACGGCGGCTGCGCGACGTAGTGCGGCACCGCCGCCCAGAACGACACCGACGGCAGGCCCCGCTGGACGCACTGGTCGTGCAGGACGCCGACGATGCCGGTCGGCCCTTCGTACCGCGACGCGTCGAGCCCCAGCCGCGCCGCGACCTCCGCGTCCGACGCGGTGCCGGTGACGGGAATGGGCCGGGTGTGCGGCGCGTCGGCGAGCAACGCGCCGAGCGCGATGAGCAGCTCCGCGTCGAGGTCGAGCGCGACGTCGAGGATCTCGCCGCAGAACGCCTTCCATCGCATGTTGGGTTCGAGGCCGCGGATGAGGAGGACGTCGCGGGGCCCGTCGAGCCGGCACACCGACAGCCGCGTCGTCGGCCACTGCACGCGCCGGGTCACGCCGTCGATCAACGTCACGGTCGGCCGGTTGACCTGGAAGTCGTAGTAGTCCTCGGGGTCGATCGTGACGAGCGGCCGCGCCTCCCAGACCAGCTCCAGGTGCTCGACGGCCGCGGTGGCGGCGTCGCCGGCGTCGTTCCAGCCCTCGAACGCCGCGACCACGACAGGCGAACGCAGCCCACCGTGCTCCGGGACGATGCCGGTCATGACCGCCCTTCTCGCGCCGCCGCGGCGACCTCGTCGGCGGCGGCTCGGACCACCCCCGACACCACGGCCGGCCACTGCAAGGGTACGTCGTGCAGCGCGCCCCGGAGGGTGAATGCCCGAGGTCGGGCGAGTCGATCGATGGCGTCGTCGATCGCGGCGACTTTCGCTTTCGACCACGCGTCGCCCGAGTCCGAGACGAGCAGCCAGGCCGGCGCGGCGACGCGCGGGAAGAGTGATTCAGGGGAATAGTCGAGCAGCCCGTCGACGATCATCATGTGCCGCTCGAACGTGAGCCGGGGGCGGGCGAGCCCGTCGTCGCCGACGGCGAAGATCGGCAGTACGGCGTCCTCGACCTCCTGCGACCACCACGGCGCGAGCGGTCCCTGCCGGATCATCGGGACGAGGTCGTCGGGCGGCAACGCGAAGCGGGGCGGTTCGAGCCGGGTGCGGATCTCCTCGCGCGACTCGTCGCGACCAGGGGCGCCGACACCGCCGTCGACGGCGACGACGGCGAGCACGCGTTCCGGATGCTCGGCCGCGAGAGTGAGCGCGACGGCCGCACCCCACGAGTGACCGACGACGACGGCGCGCGACCAGCCGAGCGCGTCGAGCGCGATCGCGGCGTCGGACGCGACGGTCGCGAGGTCGTAGCCGTCGTCGGGCTGGTCGGAGTCGCCGTGGCCGCGCTGGTCGAGCGCGCACACCGGGCGGCCCGCGAGGTCCGTCGCGACGAGGTTCCAGAAGCGGCGCTGGGAAGCGAGTCCGTGCAGCAACAGGATCGGCACGCCGGTGCCCGCCCAGCGGGTCGCGGCGAGGCGGAGGTCGTTGCCCGGGAGGAACAGGTCGCGACCACCGGCCACGGCCGTCGACCGCCCTAGTGGCTCGCTCAGGTCGTCGCCACGATCAGGACGTCGCACTGCGCGCGGTGCGTGACGACCGACGGCACCGAGCCGAGGAGCCGTCCGGTGAGGCTGTTGAGGCCGCGGTTGCCGACCACGAGGAGGTCGGCCTTGCGGTCCACGGCGGTGCGCACGAGGGCGTCGACGGGCTCGCCCTGTACGGCGATCGTCTCGACGTCGACGTCGCCGCCCACGCGAATCGTCGCCTCGCGCAGGACGTCCTCGGCCGGATGCGACCCGCTGACCTTGTACGCCTCCGCGCCGAGCTGCTGCGCGGCATCCTCCTGCTCGCGCTGCGACAGCGGCCGGTAGGCCGTGACGATGACGAGCTGCGCGCCGGACTCGCGGGCGATCGCGGCCGCGCGGTCCACCGCCTTGAACGACGTCTCCGAACCGTCCGTCCCGACGAGGACCCGCGTGTAGCTGCTCATAGCGCCGGAGCGTACCGGGTCAACCTCGGGTCCGGTCGTGACGATGGAGACGGGGTGAGAGATCGCGCAGGTGTCGGCCTCGCCGTCGTCGTGCTCGCCGGACACGCGTTCGTCGCGTTCCGCATCGCGCACACGTTCCTCGGGCTGCCCATGGAGGCCGGGGGGTTGTTCCTCGGACCGGTCATCGGCTTGCCGTTGGCCGGCTTCGCGTTCGTCGCGCTGGCCCTCGCGGTGATGCTGCTCGTGAAGCGCGACGCCGCGTGGACCCAGGCCGTGGCCGCGCTCGCCGTGTCGGCGTTCTTCGACGCCTTCCTCGGGATGGCGGGCATGCCGCTGCTGTTCCTCAGCGCCGCGGCCGCCCTGACCGCGGCGGGCCTGCTCGTCCCGTGGCGGGGGCTGCGCCTGTACTGAGGCGCCACGCCGGTACCATCGAGGGCGATGGCCGACATTCTGCGTACCGTCCGCGAGCGCGTCGTCGTCGCCGACGGCGCGATGGGCACGATGCTCCAGGCAGCCGACCCGACCCTCGACGACTTCGAGGGTCACGAGGGCTGCAACGAGATCCTCAACGTCTCCCGCCCCGACATCGTCACGGCGGTGCACGCGGCGTACTTCGACGCGGGTGTCGACGCGGTCGAGACGAACACGTTCGGCGCGAACCTCGGCAACCTCGGCGAGTACGGCATCCCCGAGCGCATCCACGAGCTGTCGCTCGCGGGCGCGCGGCTGGCCCGCGAGGTCGCCGACGGGTACGACGGTCGCTGGGTCATCGGCTCGATGGGTCCGGGTACGAAGCTGCCGACGCTCGGGCACGTGCCGTTCGCAACGTTGCGCGACGCGTACCAGGCGAACGCCGCGGGCCTGGTCGAGGGCGGTGCCGACGCGCTGCTCGTCGAGACCGCGCAGGACCTGCTGCAGGCCAAGGCCGCGATCGTCGGTGCGAAGCGCGCGGTCGCCGCGTCGGGGCGTGACATTCCCGTCTTCGCGCAGGTCACCGTCGAGACGACGGGCACCATGCTGCTCGGCTCGGAGATCGGTGCCGCGCTGACTGCGATCGAGCCGCTCGGCGTCGACCTGGTCGGCCTCAACTGCGCGACTGGTCCCGCCGAGATGGGCGAGCACCTCCGCTACCTCGCGAAGCACGCGACCGTCGGCATTTCCTGCATGCCGAACGCCGGTCTCCCGACGTTGGGCCCCAACGGCGCCGAGTACCCGCTGACCCCGGACGAGCTGGCCGACGCGCTCGACACGTTCACCCGCGAGTACGCCCTCGGCCTCGTCGGCGGCTGCTGCGGCACGACGCCCGAGCACCTGCGGGTCGTCGTCGAGCGTGTCCGAGGTCGCGAGGTCGTGCCGCGCAAGCCGCGCCACGAGTCCGGCGCGGCGTCGCTGTACCAGCACGTGCCGTTCCGGCAGGACACGTCGTTCATGGTCATCGGCGAGCGGACCAACGCGAACGGCTCCAAGGCGTTCCGCGAGGCGATGCTCGACGAACACTGGGACGACTGCGTCGAGATCCTCCGCGCCCAGGTCCGCGACGGCGCGCACATGATCGACGTCTGCACCGACTACGTCGGCCGCGACGGCGTGCGCGACATGACCGAGCTCGTCTCGCGGTTCGCCACCGCGTCGACGTTGCCGCTCGTCCTCGACTCGACCGAGCCGCCTGTCCTCCAGGCCGGCCTGGAGCTGCTCGGCGGGCGGGCGGTCGTCAACTCGGTCAACTACGAGGACGGCGACGGTCCGGACTCGCGGATGGCGAAGGTCATGCCGATGGTGCGCGAGCACGGTGCCGCCGTCGTCGCGCTGACCATCGACGAGGAGGGGCAAGCGCGGACGCGTGAGTGGAAGGTGCGCGTCGCGACCCGGCTGATCGAGGACCTCACGACGAACTGGGGGATGCGGACGTCCGACATCCTCATCGACTGCCTGACGTTCCCCATCGCGACCGGGCAGGAGGAGACCCGGCGCGACGGCATCGAGACTATTGAAGCCATCCGCGAGGTCAAGGCGCGCTACCCCGACGTGCAGACGACGCTCGGCGTCTCGAACGTGTCGTTCGGCCTCAACCCGGCCGCGCGGATGGTCCTCAACTCGGTGTTCCTCGCCGAGTGCGTCAAGGCCGGGCTCGACTCGGCGATCGTGCACGCGTCGAAGATCCTGCCGATGTCGCGCATCCCCGACGAGCAGCGCGCGGTCGCGCTCGACCTCGTCTACGACCGCCGCCGCGACGGCTACGACCCGGTGCAGGAGTTTCTCTCCCGGTTCGAGGGTGTGGACGTGGCAGCAGGACGCGCGTCACGCGCGGAGGAGCTCGCGGGCCTGCCGCTGTCGGAACGGCTGGAACGCCGTATCGTCGACGGCGAGCGCAAGGGGCTCGAAGCGGACCTCGACGAGGCGATGGTCACCCGCCCGCCGCTCGAGATCATCAACGACACGTTGCTCGCCGGGATGAAGGTCGTCGGCGATCTGTTCGCGAGCGGCGAGATGCAGCTGCCGTTCGTCCTGCAGTCGGCCGAGGTGATGAAGGCCGC